>CAZJYF010000071.1:0-11650 GCA_964549665.1 uncultured Saprospiraceae bacterium | reverse complement strand
AACTAACCCACTGTGAAGAATGGCCCGACAATATTTATTGTTCCAACGCCTTTTGAATGGCTTGCTTTTGCATCGAAACAACCTTTTGACCGCCTAACAAAAGCAACTGTTGCTCTTCTTCTTTGATGTTGTACTTTGTGCCGATATTCACGAGGAGTTCATAGAGGATTTGCAAGTATTTGGGTGAAAGATGGTCCATATCTTTGGTCAATAAGTTCAGAAGTTTTTTTTGTTCTTCCTTTCTGACTATCACCTGTGGAGGCGTCACCCGGTTTTGTCGAATTAAAATATTGAAACTCAAAAAGATGGGGATTATGCCCAATTCGCGGCATTTTTCTCGCACGTCTCTTTCCAGGGTTACCCTCCGGGAATCGAGTCCACTTGAAGGAAGCCGGGAAAGGACCTTCAGGGAAAATTCTGCTCCCCGTTTGTGCGAAAAAGTGAAGCGGTTGCCACCATTGCCGGCATCGATGAGAAAGAGTATTTTTTTGGAAGCCGTGTCCTGTTGCAAAGCCTCGATGGCAGTTTGATAGCCGATGTTGTCGGCCAAACCGCCGTCAATCAGGTGCAAATAAGGGCGTGACGGGCAATAAGAACTGGAGAGGGTAGTGTTGGAAATTAATACGGGAAAACTGCCACTTGCTTTTATTCCCACCGCCAACGGCACTTGATAGGGATTCAGTTTTACAGAAGTGATGTTCTTCAGGCGATGCGTATAGCCAACAATGCCATAGGTTCGCAAAATATCCGGTGAAAAAGGAAAGCGCACCATTTTCCCGAGGATGGTGCTGTTGGCAAACTGCATGGGGAAGAGCACTTGTCGGTTCAGGCTGTCCTTATCGATAAAGAGGTCGCCAAGCAGAATGCTGCGTTTTTTGCTTCTCTGCCCCCGCTGCCTGTCTTTTTTGTGCCTGTCCTGGAATCTCAACACATGGGTATCGATGGATTTTTCCAAAACATCTCCATCGTCGAGGTAAGAAAACAAAAATCTTGGGTTAAGATTTGCCTTCAACAGGTCTCCGGCATAGGAATGCTTTAAATCCTTTTGAATGCTCGATTCGACATAATTTTTTAGTAAAAAAGGTTCTTTTTCACCAAAATAATGATGGTCGCAAAGCGCTGCAATGTATGCCCCGCCAGCAAAACCTCCACCGGAGACAGTCGAAAAATAATCAATTTCAGCCAGCGCATTGCTGCTATCACTGAGCAGAATTTTTTCAAGCCCCAACAGCGCTCCGACACCGAAATTCGCTGCCCTTGAACCCCCTCCTGAAATGGCAATACCTACCGCAAGGTCGGGTCTTTGATGTGGTCTTTCCTGTACGGATTTGTATTGTGCCAAATTGAGTTCAGGCACTTCCTCCCCGTCTTTAATAAATTGCGTCCGGTCGGGGTAAATTTTCCGGTTGCAATTGGCTAGGAGGAAAGCGGTCAATACCAGCAGACCTGTTTTAAAAAAAAAATTCATTACTTCTGGAATTAGTGATGGGGTAAATTTAGAAAGAAATCTGCCACCTTTTTGAAAGACCTCTTTTTGAAATGGAAAATTCAAGAGAAACAAGCCGGGAGGCGCTTTGCAGCCGCGATGTCGAAAGGTTAAATTTGAGGCAAAAGTGGGGGTTGAATTTCTCTGTGATTTGGATGGAAAGAATGGGGAAGGGATGGTTATTGAGATTGATGAAAGGTGGAACAGCGAAGGGGAAATTAAAAAACGAACCAATCAGCTCCTGTGGTAACGCGAAACCACATCCGGGTCGGGGAAGAGGTTCACTTTGGTTTTTTTCCTTCCAATGTAAGGAATTGTGGACAGCACATAGCGGATGCTTGCAAGCCTGGCTTTGCGCTTGTCATTGGCATTTACAATGATCCACGGGCAATAGACCGTATGGGTTTTGCTGAACATCTCTTCCTTATATTCGGTGTATTTATCCCACAATTCTTGCGCTTTCATATCGACGGGGCTGAGTTTCCACTGTTTCAAGGGGTTGGTTTTGCGAGCTTTAAAACGCCTGGTCTGCTCTTCTTTTGTGATTGAAAACCAGAACTTTATCAAAATAATCCCATCTTCGTACAACATGTGTTCAAAGCCCGGCACCTGCAGCATGAACCTGTTGTATTCTTTCTTGGTACAAAAGCCATTGACGGGTTCTACCACCGCCCGGTTGTACCAACTTCGGTCAAAAAAGACGATCTCGCCCCTGTTGGGCAAATTTTGGGTATAGCGTTGGAAATACCATTGCCCTTTTTCAATTTCGGTTGGTTTGGGCAAAGCGACTATGCGCATAAAACGGGGGTTCAGATGTTGGGTAAACCGCTGAATAGAACCGCCTTTTCCCGCCACATCTCGTCCTTCAAACAGGATGGCAACCCGTTTGCCTTTTTCCTGCACCCATTGCTGCAATTTGATCAACTCTTGCTGCAACCGAATTAATTCCTCCTCATAAGTCAATTGGGACAATATCCTATCGATATCGATTTCTTTGGATTTTAAGAGCTTAAGTAAGCCATTTTTTGAGTTCAATTGCTCTAGTTCTTCCTTTGATAGCGTAAGTTTAGAATGATTGCCCACTTGTTTTAGGTTTACTGTTTTGTGAATGATTAGGCTTAAAGGTAAAATAAAACAAACTTGCTGTCGATTATTCTTCAGACTTGTGTTCCCCCCCAAAGGAGGTTAAGGTTCAAGGACAAGAATCAAGGGTGAGTTCAAGTATTATCCCGTATTTGATTCTGGTTCTCTAAGCTTCTAAGTTTGCTTTTAGCGATAACCAAAAACCAATTTCCCTGCCAACTAAGATTCCTCATTTTCCGGCTGCACGAATGGTGGTCCATTCCTGAATCCAACAGGGCACGAAGAATTTTTCGCCTTCTTTCAAACTTCGCTGAAAAATATCCTCCACATCGGGCATGTATTGGCTGTACCGCTTAATCCATTTATTGGCCTCAGCCGCGACGCCGGGGTCAACGCGTTTTGCCTTTTGCCACATGTCAATGGCTGGCCAGGTCACGATTTGGCTATCCCACCCTCGTCCGGGCCCGCAAAGAGGGCCACTTGAAGCGTATAACCTTCCAATCAAAAGATAGGGTTCTCCCCAATTTGGTCTTAAAGCGGCTGCTTTTTTTGCATAGTTACGTGCTTTGGAGAATTTTTTAAGATAAGCGTGATAAATTTTTGCAATCAACAGGGTGTATTTTGCTTTTTTCACCGGGTCGTCCGTTGTTGTTACAGCCTTTTCAAACCCTTCGATAGCACATGGATAATCTGCATTCTCCAGGCAATTGTAAGCTATCCGGATAGGACCGGGGGCCGTCGTGCATTTCTCGTTGCCCAACCGGATGAGGTCCGCGAATTGGGCATCCGTCTCAGGACAATTGCCCCATTTCAAGCGGCTGTAAACCGAACGCATCACATCGCAATCATCCGGCGCTTCCACGTACTCCTTGTAATATTTTTCTTTGTAATAGTCGCAATCGTAAAAACCTTTGACGGTCTCAAAAAATTCGAGCCGAACAGGTGCGTAGGCTTGAACGATTTTCCAACGTTCACAGCCATTCCCTTCGCAATTTTCCATACCATATTCAATTATCTCCCGGATAATCTTGTTGTACTTTTGCGCTTCAGCTGTAGAAATTTTTCCTTGTTCATGCAGTTCAACCAGCAGCGAAGTGAAGGGATTGATGATAAAATCATGCGATTTTTTCCCGTCCATATCAATTGATTGCTTAAACAAAGCATATTGCTCTTCTTTAGAAGCGCGCTCGGGATATTTGTAAAAATAATCAAAAGCCTTTCGCCCGGCAACGTATCCTCCCTGCGGGTAGCACTTATCTATTTCATTGTATATCTCAAAAACTTTATCTATAAGTGCTTCTTTTTTGGAAGCATCAGTGGTTTTGGATAGGGAATGTTCATAAAAGCGAATGCCGTCCGCATAAACCGTGTTTCGCTGACCATCGGCTGCCGGGGCAATAGCATATACTTTTTGCCATTTTTCAAAGGCATTATCCCAATCTCCTGCCCGAAGAAAATCTCGGTACAAAACAAAGTCTTCAATCACTTGCTCAGAATTGGGCGCATCCTCAAATTTTGGACATGGGCTAAGGTCTTCTTTTTTGGGTGGTGGTGGTGATACCACTGGCTTGGGTTTCGTTTCCGGTTCAGAAGCGGTGGTTTTTTCCGTCGTTTTAGGGGTGCAAGCCAGAACAAACACTAAAATTAATCCACAGGCCATTACCGTACTATTTCTATCCATTATAATTCTTTTTGATTGTAAAATAAAAAGGTATTCCCAAAAAACAAAAAGCTTCGTTTTGTAAAAAACGAAGCTTTTTGCCATTCATTTTATTAACAATAATTTGAGATGAAAAATATCTTACCTTGCTTGACAAATTTAATTTGCCCTCCTTACTTCATTCCATTTATTTGAAACGAACCTTCACGGTCTCACCAATCCAACAGCCTACTTTCACGGTCTGTCCCTCTGACACCTTTCGCATGAAACCGTCTTCTTTGTCTGGTTTGAAGTGGGAATACTTATGAATTTTTTCTGAAGCTTCTTCCGCCAGACTTGGATCAATAGATTTAGCATACGCATATTTATCGAGGGCGGCCAATACGGCCATTTGCTTGTCCCATGCTTCTTTCCCGCAGGAACTACTCGTAGCGGCATACATGTCGGCAATAAGCATATAAGGCTTGCCCCATCCAGGGCGGTAATTAGCCGCTTTTCTGGCATAGCCGCGAGCACTGTTGTATTTTTTCAATTTCCTGAATTCAATAGAAGCTATGGCAAAATAATAGTTGGCCAATTGGTCTTTATCAGCTTCATCTTCCTTGGCTCTTTCCTGGGCAATAGCTCTTTTATACTCCTCGATTGCTTCGCCAAATTTACGTTCGTCATAGAGCGATTTGGCGTGAGCACCCGGGTTGTTTTTATTGAATTCAGCCTGGCGTTTTTCATTTTCTTCGGCTACTAAGACATCATATTTTTTCTTTAATTCTGACACGAGGGGATCGCCTTCAGGGCACTCCTGAGCTACCAGGCGGTTGTAAATTTGTTTTATTAAATCCCAATTGTCAGGGTCGGCGCGATAATCAGGCTCGAGTTTTTCTTTGAAATAGGCACAGTCAAAAATGTTGTTTTCAATGGCAGCAAATGTGCCGTTCATCGACGCTTTTGCCTGTTTGTATCTGTCGCCGTATTTTTTATTGTGTTCGATATTGTAGTCGGCGATTTCATTTAACTTTTGGTAGATGCTGCGTGCCTGCAATTTGTCCATTTGTTCTTTGGCAAACATATAAACGACTACCGATGCATAGGGTTGAAGAATAACGTAACTGGCATCGTTTCCGCTCGTTTCAACAGCGGTCTCCAGAACTTTGAGCAACTCAGGATAGGGAGAGTGTAGGGTGTAAAACATATCAAAAGCCTTCAAGCCGAGGGCCAGGGTAGCTTCTTTAGGATAGCATTTTATTTGCTCATCATATAACCCCAAAATGATATCTACATACTCTTTTTTCTTAGCTTCGTCTGTTTCATTTTTGTATTTGTACATGTAAATTTTTCGCCCATCAGAATAGTGAAAAGAGCGTTGCCCATCTGCTGCAGGGGCCGCTTCATAAACTTTTTTCCAGTGAATGAAAGCCTGGTCGTATTGCTCTTGTTTGACATATTGGCGATACAAAACATGCTCCTCTTCCAGTAGATCTTTATCCGGAGAGTTGACCCATGTTTCACACTGTCCAAAGGAATAGATGTTGAGTGTTAAGCCGAAAATTAATAGAGATGCGGCTTTGATAAAAAATTTCAAATTTTTCATAATTAACCAAATTTTCGTTTGAAAAACCAAGTATTATCGTTGAGGGTGAAACCGAGTGTAAATCTAAAATAAGTTTCTTTAATTGAATTGGATTCTCCAAATTTTCCTATTTCAAATGCCAGATTTACGAAGGAAGTTTGTTGCCGGGGTAAAATGAGTGGAAATCCAAAACCCAAAGAGAATCCATAATCTTTCAACGATTTGGTCCGGGGGTCGTCGAAATAAAAAGCGCCAATGCGGTACCGCACTTTATTCAAATAGCCCTTATAAGCCCCAATATTCGGGATGAATTCAAGACCTGCAGCTATCCGTTGCGAATTATACAACTTGTCCGGTTTTGCTTCATTTTTGTAATTTTTCCAATTTGCAAAAGTATAGTCGAAGCCTACCCGAACTTTATTTCCATAGCGATACATGGCCCCCAAACTAAATTGGGCAGGCAAGCGCCCTTTTTCCCGCACGTCGATATCGTTTACGAGGGTGTCTAATCCAGCCACGCCAAAAAATAAATTTTGACGAATCCTCAATTTGGTGCTAAAGGTGGTGAAATTGGTCGGTGCGTTCGCATAAAGTCCAACTATTAAAGATCTTTTAATATCGGCTTTACCTTCTTTCTGCTTTTTGTGTTTCAAATCAATCTTATACTGAAGGCCTAAATTCCATAAGAACCCCCGCACGCTGATAACATCTTTAAAGTTGTCATCGAAAGAAAAGTCTAAGCCTCCAAACAAGACCTCCCGTTTATTTTCCAATTGACCGAACAGAAGCCCCAAATTGATTCCAAAGTTAAAGTTTTTAAATTTGAAGCCATTCCCCAAAAGGACTTTGTTGAGCCCACCTGTGCCCAGAAAGTTGTTAGTGGTGCTATCTGCGTTGGGCTGGGATTGTTTCGTTTGAATATCATAACCAATGCTTGTGAAGGGGAGCACTGCGATGTTCATACCCCATTTCACCTTATTTTTTTTGTGCTCCACAATGGCGTTCAGAGGACTTCTGAGTGGAAAGGCCAGTGAAAGATAACTCAAATTTCCGCTCTTGACGGTAGTGGATATATCGTTTAGTTTGAGATTGGAATACTCTGCGAAACCGCCAATTTCAAAACTCGTTGCCACCAGGCTGCCCAGGGAGGCAGGGTTTTGAATATTCACATTAAAAGCATCCTGAAAGGCTGCTGAAAGCCCACCCATTCCGATAGCAGCAGCATAATTTTGATTGGTAAAATCGCCCAGCCCTAACCTCGAAAAGGGGGAATTATCTTTCGGTTGGGCAAAACCCGAAAAAGCAATGATCAAAAACGCTATCGTTACAATAATCCTATTCCTGCAATCCAACATTATAATTCATAATTTTATTCAATCCTTCCAGGACTAAATTTGGGTGGACAAATATCTTAGTTTTCAATCGATTTTCAAAAAAGTCGGCATCGCCTCCCGTTAAAAAGATATGGAGGGAACGAAAATTTTGTTTGCAAAGGTCAATAAAAGCTTCTGTCTCAAGGAGGGCGCCTAACTGCCCGCCATTTTGAAGGGCTGATTCGGTATTATACCCTAAAAAACTTTTGGGCTGTTTTCTTTCGACCATTGGAAGCTTCGCCGTGAAATGATGCATGGCCTTTAAACGCATGTCAAGACCTGGTGAAATGTTCCCCCCTAAATATTCACCTTTTGCATTCAAAAGATCAAAGGTAATACAACTCCCAGCATCTATTACCAGACAATTTTTGCCGGGTTGGTAATGATAAGCCCCAACGACCGCAGCCAGCCTGTCTTTGCCAAGGGTTGCCGGTGTTTGGTACAAATTATTTATCGGCAACGGCGTCTTTTCAGTCAACTGTAGGTAGCGAAAATTCCCTTTAAAACAGGATGCGAACTCTTCGGAAATTTCAGCCACACTGCAAAAGATGACATTTTGAACCCTTTGGTTGTACGCAATTTTTTTAAGGGCGCCTAAATCCAGCACCTCCCAGGTTTCATTTTGAACCAACTCGTTCTTTCTGAAAAGACCGAGCTTGATTCGGGTATTCCCAATGTCAATTGCAAGCGTCAAAATACGATTTTAGTCATTTACAAAATCACAGACGTACCAATGATTGCAAGGAGGTTTAACGGAAAGTTAAAAGCCAGTGGCTCAATGTTTAAAATGTCGCGTGCCGGTCAACACCATCGTCATTTTGTTCTTGTCGCAATAATCTATACTTTCACCGTCCCGGATCGAACCGCCAGGTTGAATGACAGCCACAATACCTACCTCATCGGCTATTTCTACACAATCCGGAAATGGGAAAAAAGCGTCGGAAGCCATCACGCCTCCTTTTAAATCAAAGCCGAATGCTTGCGCTTTTGCGATAGCTTGTTTCAAAGAGTCCACCCTCGAGGGCTGCCCGCAACCCATTCCTATCAACTGCTTATCCTTGACCAATGTTATCGCGTTTGATTTTAGATGCTTGACGCAAATATTGGCAAAAAGCAAGTCGTCGATTTCGCTTTCCGTTGGTGCCTTTTTAGTGGCAAGATGCAGGTCTGCTTCTGTTTCGATTTTCAAATCGGTATCTTGTTCCACCACCCCGTTGAGCAAACTTCTAAAACTCCTCCTTCTCAACTTAAACTCTCTTATTTTCAATAAAATGCGTTTCTTTTTTTTGCGTAATAATTCTAAAGCATCTTCCTCGAAATCAGGCGCTATCAATACTTCGTAAAAAAGGGGGTGGATGGACTCTGCCGTCGCTAAATCGAGGCTGCCATTGCAGACAAAAATGCCCCCAAAGGCAGAGACGTTGTCGCAAGCCAAAGCGGCATCCCAAGCCTCCTTAATGGTAGAGCGGGTGGCGAGGCCGCAGGTGTTCGTATGCTTTAAAATGGCAAAAGTAGGGTCATCATTTCTGAACTCCCGCATCACCTGTACCGCCGCATCTATATCCACCATGTTGTTGAAAGAAATTTCCTTCCCGGAGAGTTTGTCGAATAGTTTATCGAAGTCTCCGAAGAAGACACCACTTTGGTGGGGATTTTCGCCGTATCGCAAAATATCGGACCTATGAATGCTGTATTTGAATGAAATATCCGTCGTCCCCTCGTTGAAATAATTGAAAATGGCGATGTCGTAATTAGAAGAAACCTTGAACGCCCGGCGGGCCAATTCTCTCCGGTCTTCTAATTCGGAAGACCCCCGTTTTTCTTTTAGCAGCTTGAAAAACATTTCGTATTCTTCTTTAGAAGGAACGACCACCACATCCCGATAATTTTTCGCTGCGGCCCGGATGAGCGAAATGCCACCGATGTCTATTTTTTCAATAATGGTTTCTTCGTCTTTTGTTTTGGCTACGGTCTCTTCGAAGGGATACAAATCCACGATGACGAGGTCTATTTCCGGAATGCCGTACTCTTTAAGTTGAGCAAGATGCGCCTCTTCTCTTCTGGCCAACAAGCCACCAAACACCTTTGGGTGGAGGGTTTTCACCCTGCCGTCCAAAATGGAAGGATAGGAGGTGAGGTTTTCTACGGTTTCCACTTCGATGCCCAATCCTTCGATGAAACGTTGCGTGCCTCCGGTGGAATAAATTTTTACGCCCAAACTATTCAGTTCCCGAGCAATCTCTTCGAGCCCATCTTTAGAATATACGGAAATTAAAGCTGTGTTGATTTTTTTAGTGTTCATTTCTTTCGTTTTCAGATTCTCAGTTGGACTGAAATCTTCAAAATTTTAAAAAGCCGCGCGAAAGTAAAGAGATTAAAGAGATTTCCAAAAGGAAGCATTGGCTTTCAACCTTATCAATACTTTATCTCTTCGGCCCCTTCACAAAAAGGGGTGCAAAGGTATCCTTTTCAAAAAAAAGTGCAATCTTTGAGCGGAGTTTTGAAACAATAACTTTTGGTTTTTAAATTATGTTTTCAAAAGTTTATTTTCAGTTGATTTTCAAAAGTTTAAATTGTTAAACAAGAAATATTCATGAGCTTATTAACTGTAGGTACCGTTGCTTTCGACCAAATTGAAACCCCTTTTGGGAAGGTTGATAAAATCGTCGGTGGGGCTGCCACCTATATTTCACTGGCAGCGTCTTATTTTGCTGAAAAAATAAATTTGGTGTCGGTCGTTGGCGATGATTTTCCGGTGGCTGAACTGGATTATTTGAAATCGAAAGGCATTGACCTGGAAGGATTGCAAATTAAAAACGGGGAGCGCTCTTTTTTTTGGGCCGGGCGTTACCACGAAAATATGAACCAGCGCGACACCCTGGATACACAATTGAATGTCCTGGCCGACTTCGATCCCGTTTTACCGGAAAATTACAAGGATTCCGATTTTGTGATGCTAGGAAATTTGACTCCTTCCGTGCAAATGAGGGTCATTCAGCAGATGAACCCACGTCCGCGATTTATTGCCATTGACACCATGAATTTTTGGATGGATACGGCGATGGATAGCCTTCTTGAAGTGCTTAAAAAAGTAGATGCCCTGGTGGTAAATGATGATGAAGCCCGCCAGCTTTCGGGTGAATATTCCCTGGTTAAAGCCGCCTCCAAAATACTTAAAATGGGACCCAAATACCTCGTCATCAAAAAAGGAGAACACGGGGCTTTACTATTTTACGACGACACAATTTTCTTTGCACCTGCTTTGCCATTGGCCGAAGTTTTTGACCCCACGGGGGCCGGCGATACCTTTGCCGGTGGTTTTGTCGGTTATCTCGCACAAACGGGCGATTTGTCTTTTGAAAATATGAAGCGGGCGGTCATTTTCGGTTCGGCGATGGCTTCTTTTTGCGTCGAAAAAGTTGGCATCTGCCGCTAAAAAGAAATTACCCAATCGGATATAAAAAACCGGGTCTCCAAATTTGTGGAGTTGGTAAATTTCGATGCGATGGTTTGAGAATTTGTTTTTTCAATAAACCTCCATTCTCGGATTATTTCCAAGGGGTCAGGACCCCTTGAATTAATGTATCCTTAACCTTTATTCGCCAACTGCCCGCAAGCGGCATCGATATCTTTTCCTCTACTTCTTCGCAGCGTGACCATCACCCCCTGCTGATGTAAATATCTGGCGAAGGTTTCGATTTTTTCTTCGGAAGATTTCCGGAATGAACCGCCTTCGATTGGGTTGTATTCAATGATATTGACCATCACGGGGAAGCGGCTGCATAACTTTACCAAATTGGCGGCATCTTCCAAGCCATCATTAAAATCGCGGAAAGCGATGTACTCGAAACTGATGCTTTTTTTGGTTTTTCTATAAAAATAAGTCAGGGCTTCCATCAAAATGGCGAGTGAATTTTGTTCGTTGATGGGCATTATCTCGTTCCGCTTATCGTCATCCGCCGCATGGAGGGAAAGGGCGAGGTTGAATTTCACTTCATCATCCCCCAGCTTTTTTATCATTTTTGCGATGCCGGCGGTGCTGACAGTTATCCGCCTCGGCGAAAGGTTCAAGCCTTTTGGAGAAGTGATGCGTTCGATGCTTTGAAGAACGCTTTTGTAAGCTAAAAGCGGTTCCCCCATACCCATGAAAACGATGTTGGTCAACGGATGCTCGAAGTGTTCAAGGGCTTGTTGATTGACGAGGACTACCTGGTCAAAAATTTCCGCCGCGTCGAGATTGCGAATGCGTTTCATGCGCCCGGTAGCGCAGAATTTGCAACTCAAACTACATCCTACCTGCGATGAGACACAAACCGTGAAGCGATTATCTACAGGCACCGGAATCAAGACCGATTCAATCAATTGCCCGTCGTGTAGGCGAAAGCGCGATTTTATGGTGCCGTCGCTACTCTGCTGCACTTGGGCGGTCTGACTGGCGGTGATGACAAATTTTTCCGAAAGGTATTGCCGATGAGTTTGGG
>CAZJYF010000070.1:0-11652 GCA_964549665.1 uncultured Saprospiraceae bacterium | reverse complement strand
CTTTGCAAAACTGCGGTAAAAAGAGGGGTTGCGGTCAAAATTAATTCTAGAATGAACGACAATTTGGGCATGGTGTGGCGAACCGAAAAGGCGGGCGAAGACATTGATAAAACTAGCCCGCAGCAGATGACTTTGCACCAGACTGATTTGATTTTTTTTGATGTGGTGGCGCAATCTCCACGCGCAAACAAAAAGGAATGGTATTTTTAGCAGCCCCTTTTCCAGCGTTTCAAAACGGGTTAGATAAGTAATTTTTACTCCTTTTGGAATTTCATAAAACCGCTCATTTTCTATCATTACCAAATCTACTTCTTCATTTGCCTGTTGGAATTTTTCCAGCAGGGTCAACACCACTTTTTCAGCCCCTCCGGACGTCAGCGAATTTATAAAAAGTGAAATCATAAGGCTGCTTTCAAATCGAACAGATGCATATTTTGGTAAATTTCCAAATAATCTTTCTCCATCCTTTCCAGCGAAAATTTATTTTGGATTCTTTCTTTGCCGCATTTCCCAAATCGTTTCGCCAGGTGGGGATGTTCCAAAAGATAGACCAATTTTTCCACGAGGGCATTCGGGTTGGCAGGGGGAACCAGAAAACCCGTCTCCCCATTTACTACCAATTCATTCGTTCCGCCTCCTTCGGAAGCAACGACCGCTTTTTTCAAGGCCATATATTCCATGATGGCGTTGGAAATGCCCTCTCCATGAACTTGGGCGTTGGTACAAAGAATCCCGATGTCAAATACATTGATTAAGGATTCTATGTCGTGAACCAAACCCGGAAAGAGTATTCGCTTGCGAAATGACCCGATCACTTTGGATTGGAATTGCTGAAAATTGGGCCCGGCACCAAGGGCAAGAAAAGTCGCGTCTTGCCGTTGCCTTAAAAAAATACAAGCAGCCTCGATATAGGTGGCGTAGTCCTTGCGGTCAAAAAAAGCTCCCACCATGCCAATGACTTTTCCCGGCAAAATATGGAATCGCTGTCTTACTTTTTCTTTGTCTTCCAGATGGCTAATGCGTTGAAAATCAAATCCGTTGTATACGCAGCGACTCTTTTTGCGGGGTGCGCGGTATGCTTTCAAACCCGCTTCGGAATTGCCCACAATGGTATCTGAAAAGGGGAAAGTCATCCTTGCCCGCAGGTATTCCTTGTTTAAAAAATTCATGTTTTTTGGAGCATCGGCAATATTGGCATTCAGAAATTTAATGCCCAGTAATTTGACCGTCGGAATGGCATAAATGGACGGCATGGTTCCCCAACTGTGAATAATGTCCGGCTGTAGTTCTTTGCAAATTTTATAAAATCGGTAAAAAATTCGAGGGTCTTTGCGGGGGTTTCTTTCCAGAAAGTATATGGGAACGGGTAAATCGAAAACTTCTTCGTATTCTACTTTTTTTGAAAAAATAACCAGTGAGACACTGATATCGTGCCGTCGAGAAAAACTTTTCAACAATTCGAGCAATCGCCTTTCCCTCCCTCCCTTTACGAGGCTATCTATCAACATCATTATTTTCATCGTTCCCCTTTTTTACGCTCTTCCAGCCAGGCGTCCAAAACGAGTAATGACCAGATTTTGTCGTTCATGTCCCGCATCCCGGTTTGGTGATCTTCGACCGTTTTGATGATGTAATTCATATCGAGGTATTGCGAAAGTTGTTGGTTTTGGCTGTTTAGCCGATCGTGGACGTAATCTTTGAGCGAGTCTTTGAACCACAATTTCATCGGCACGGTGAAGCCTTGCTTTCGGTGATTGAGTACGGAGGCAGGGAGGTGTTTTTGCATTGCCTTCTTGAAAATATACTTCTTTTCCCTTCCGTGCAGTTTGAGATTGGACGGAATCCGACCGCTCAACTCTGCTACTTTATGGTCGAGGATGGGCACTCTCGCCTCCAATGAATGGATCATGGATGCCCTGTCAACTTTTGTGAGAATATCATCTACCAGGAAGGTCTGCATATCCAATTCTTGCATTTTGAAAAGGTAATCGCTACCGTTGGAACGCGAAAGGATTTCCTTTTTGTAGTTCTCTGCCAATGAACCCTTGACTTCATTCCACAACCCGGAACGGTACAAACGCTTTCGTTCCGTCTGCATCCAAAGCGCAAAATAAGCCCCTGCTTCGGTCCGCTTTTTGGAAAGGTGGAAAGAGGCTCTTTTCCCTTTGATTTTATTGGGAATGGTTTGGTGGACCGTTCCCCAAAACAAATGGTTGAAGGCATGGGGCATGCGGTTATATTTGTAAAGGTTGGTGAGTCTCGGATAGGTGTTGTAGCCCGCAAAAAGCTCATCGCCCCCATCGCCGGTAAGCACAACCGTCACATATTCCCGCGCAAATTTGGATACATAATAGGTGGGAATGGCAGAAGAATCGGCGAAGGGTTCGTCATAGGCCACTGCCAACTTTGGCAAAAGGCTGACTGATTCCGGTTCCACAATTTGTTCGTGGTGTTCCGTCTGATACCGCCGGGCAACTTCTCTGGCAAAGGGAAGCTCATTAAATTGCTTTTCTTTAAAACCAATGGAAAAAGTTTTTACCGGGCTGTCAGAGTGTTGGCACATCAAGGCGACGACGGCACTCGAATCGATGCCCCCACTCAAAAAAGCCCCCAAAGGCACTTCGCTGACGAGGCGCATTTTAACAGATTCGGAAAGGACACTTTCGAGAGCTTCGCACCATTCTGCCTCTGTTCGGCTATAATCCGGTTGGTATTTCAAGCTCCAGTATTTTTGAATTTTGACGGAAGCTTTGCCTTGCTGCCAACTTATTTCCAACGTATGAGCAGCTTTTAGTTTTTTTATTTTCTCGAAAATGGTTCGCTCGTCGGTGATGTATTTATAAGCAAAGTAGCTGTCCAAGGCAACCAAGTCCATCTCTTTATCAATTCCGCCTGCACTCAGTACCGCCTTGATTTCCGAACCGAAAACGAAGCGTTCATGACTTAGGTGATAAAAAAACGGCTTTATGCCAAAACGATCCCGGGCGCAAAACAGCTTTTTTTTGCGCTCGTCCCAGATGGCGAAGGCAAACATGCCGCGCAGGTAATCCACGCAATCATTGCCGAATTCTTCGTACAAATGAACGATGGTTTCCGTATCGGTGAGGGTTTGAAAACGGTGACCCCGGGCAGCCAAATCCTTTCTCAATTCGCGAAAATTGTAAATCTCTCCATTGAAAATAATCCATACCGTACCCTCTTCATTGCAAATGGGCTGATGTCCCAGTTTTAGGTCAATGATGCTCAAGCGGCGAAAACCAAAACCGACGCTTTGGTTAACATAAAAGCCCTCATCATCCGGTCCGCGATGAACAATGGAGTGGCTCATCTTTTGAAGATGGGCTTTATCAACCTTATGGTAAAAATCAAAATTTATGATTCCGCAGATTCCGCACATAAGTAGTCATTGGTCATTGAAATAATATTCCAATTGGCGAAGCAATTGATTGAATTTTCTTCTGCTTAAAGCTTGATTTTATTGAGGGGAAGGTATTGGTACATCAGGGACAAGACCGCAGGCCTTGTGAAAAAAATTATCGAAGTTAAAACCAAGAGTAGCAGCCCCGGACGATTAAAGTTCAGCATTTTTCTATAGAAATCTACGCCTTGCCTATCTCCCTCAATCCTAAGAAAAAAAATGCCCTTGAGGCAATGGTCCCTGAGTGTGGAACGATTGTATTTTTTTAGAGTTTGCCAGTATCCACTTTCGGAAGTCAGGATTCGATAAATCTGAGCTTTTTTATGCGCATTTTTTTCCCTGTTTTCCTTCGTTACGGAATGGCCTTCATTGGTGTTGTAAATCCTCAAGGCAGTGTGAATGTAGTATCTCCTCGCGATAGCATCTACTTGGTACCACAACGTAAACTCCCATCCAGGCAAGTCCTCATTAAAACGCTTATCCCCTATAAGCTCTGTTTTGGTAAGCCCCCAAAATTCTCCCGATGTTTTCTTCAATATCGTTTCTTGAGACAAAAATTGATCTGAATCCAGTCCAACTCCGGAAAATTCGCCGGTGGAAGAATCGATACAATTGCAGGTGATGGCATTGACCCTACTATCAATCTTTATTGGAACATTGAGAAAAACCTCGAGGGCATCCTCAAACATTTCGTCGTCGCTATCGAGAATAGTAAACCATTCACCCCTTACATGATCCAAGCCGGTATTTTTGGCTGCACAGACTCCGCGGTTTTTTGCGTGCCTCACCTCGCGTATTTTATTTTTATATTTCGTCAAAACTTCACTCGTATTATCGGTACTTCCATCATCGACCACAATGATTTCAATATCTTTTATGGTTTGTTTAAGGGCGCTAAGGATAGCCTTTTCAACCAAATGAGCGCGATTGAATGTGGGGATAATAATGCTAACCTTGGGACGCTTTGAAAGCATTTCTCTACTTTTTATTTAGCGGGAGCTTTGGATAAATTAATTGGGGCAAAATTTTCAAAGCACCTATGGGTCGATGCTATTTGTCCGATTTAATCCATATCCAAAACTCACCATATTTCATGCAATTTTAAGTTTTTTAACAGCCTCAAACATGCAAGCCTTTCAACTAATTTTCGGGGTGGTGAGAGAGAACAAAAAGTCTTTTATCCGGGCTCCGGCATCTTTATAATTAAAGTTTTTCAGCCCCATTTCTCTTCCCTCTGTTCCAATGATTTTGGCTTTTTTTGGGTGTTGCAGAACAAATTTCATCTTCTCAGAAAAAGACTTTGGATCGTAATCTTCGGCAATCAGAGCCGTTTTTTGGTCAATAAAGTCATAGTGTCTGATTTCGCCGAAAAGGGTGGTGATGACGGGTTTGCCCGAGGCCAAATATTCTCCAATCTTGTGTGGAAAACGGGCGGCATCCTGAATAGTCGGCCGAAGCGGGATCAGAAGGGCAGAAGCTTTTGCATAATGTTTGGGAATATCTTCGTCTTCCAAATTTGGGAAAATTTGGATATGCCTACGGTTTCGCATTTTGGCAACCTCTTCATAAACCCGTTTCAAATATTTTTCTTTCCCTCCAAGAATCATATTAAGAAACACTTTTGTTCCTTCGATATCCAAATAGTCAAATGCTCTGAGCACAAAAGTTATCAGTTGCAAGTAGGATGGAGACCCGCAATACAAAAATCTGATTCCTTTTTCTTTGCTCAACGCCCTATCAAATCTTTCAAAATCGCAGACGATTGGCACTTTTAGTAAGGGTTTTTGGGGAGCCATCTTTTTCACATGCTCCATTAAAAATTCGCTGATTGGAAGAAGACCGTCGGCGAGCGAAGGAGCAAGGCGGTCAAAAAGATAGTCATTGATTCGCTCCCGTTTGCCCGAGCGAAAAGAAATAGCTGTGTTTAATTCAACATAATTCAAGCCAAAAGGAATTTTGAGCAGTTTGAGCCATATCCAATACAATAAGAGCATATCGATGTCCATGGTGGAGAGCAAGCAAACGTCTATATTTTCTTTTTTCTTCAACTGCCAGATGAAGGCAAGTTCTTTCAGCTTTCCGACCACATTCTGCCTTTTTCTTTTAATTAACCCAGCCGGGCGATAGATGCTTCCCGAAGTATAGCGGTAATGTATTCCGTCAAAGATCCCTTCCGGGGGGAAGTTTTTATTTTTTTCATGCTTGCCTTGATAGCTGATAATGGTCACTTTGCAATTCTGTGCTACCAAACCTTTTGCAATCAAAAGTTGGCGCTGGACAGCTCCAAATCCATATGGAAAGCCATTTTCTCCTAAATATAAAATATGTGCTTTTCGTTTTTTCATGTAGCTACATCTTTTCAATAATGCGCTTGTAGATGCTGGTCAGATTGGAACAAATTTTCCCAACGTCGTTCCTCTTCAGCCCCCGTTTGCGAGCGTGGGCACTCATTTTTGCAGCATTTTCTGGGTCTTTATAAATGTCCAAAATGGCTCCAGCTAAAGCATAACTATCGCCACTTTGAACAAGCAAACCTTCCTGATGCTCTTCAATTAGACTTGGAATTCCACCAGCATTGGTAGATACCACCGGCAGCCCCATTAACATTGCTTCGCAAACGCTATTGGGGCTATTGTCAATGTGGGAAGGATGGACATAGAGGTCTGCATCGAGTAATTCCTCTGCCAGTTCATCAGCCGACCGGAAGCCCAAAAAAATTACGGTATTATCTGAGGGGGTGTATTTTGCTTTGCTTTTGGAAGCCCGCACATAAGGGTCGTCGGCCTTGATACCTACCACCCGCCATTCAATTTTTTTAGGTATTAAAGAGGTCAGTTTTTTGCTCGCTTCCATCACCACCTCCAAACCTTTGTAAGTGTTAGACCGGATAGTCGTGAGCAGGGTGAATTTTTCCCGCCCGGAGTGTGGCGTCCATTGCCGTTCGTAAAAATCGGGCCGCATGGCTTCCTCACAGTGATAATAATTTGCTTGGGGCGCCATCACACTCACCAAGCGCCTGTCCCAATCCGTCCTTCCGGTGAAATTCTTTGCCTGCGAAAAAATTTCCTTTTCCCGCTTCACAAGTTTTTTGTCCAAATAAAAATCCTGCAAGAAAGATTCTCCATTCAAAATATCCCACCATTTTTCGTATCGGAAAACCTTCCACAGGGAGAACCCACTTTCCCATTTGGTGTGGTAAACGGTCAAATTTCCTTGAAACCAAATGACAGACGGAACTTTTAAATAGGGAGTGATTAGTGGAAAGATAGATTCCGTTCCAAAGAAGTGGATGATATCAGGCTGAAATTCGTCGACGACTTTCAAGTAATCCTGCAGTGCTTTTCTCGGTTCGGGCAAGCATCTTATTCGTCTCCAATATTTCGACCATTTGCCAATCGGATGGGAAGGAATCATAAAATACTTGCTAGGATGCCCCTCCAATTGAAAACGTTTCATTTTTGGTGTGTTCCAGGAAAAAGCAATCCCAAGTTCAATATTTGGCAAAGAAAGCATCCCCCTCTCTAAAGACTCTATCCAACTGCTACCAACGCTGTATGTATTGGAAACTTTTTCAGCGGCCAGAGAAGGGGTGTTGGTAAACCAAAGAATTCGCATTTTGATTGTTTTTTGCACCCCTATTGAAAAGCGAAGTCGTTTTCACTATCGGTTCCAGATACCTTTGGGGTTCCCTTTGATGAATTTATGAAATTGAATGGGGGCTAAAATCGGTCCATATGCAATGCTTATGGTACTAGCCAAAATCACACCAGCTACCCCCAAACCAACTACTTTTGCGAAAAAATAAGACAATGGAATGTTCAAGAGCGCGCCGAAAACAGACACGATTAACTGGAGCTGTACCTTCCCTATCCCATTGATGAAAACGACGAAGATGTTTCCCCAAGTAAGGCATATTACATAAAGACACATGAAGAAGGAAAGGGCAAAAGGGACCTCGATTTCGGGGACCCAAATTTTATAAAACCACCCGGAAATGAGTAGCATCCCGACACTTGCTACGGACATGGCACCCCATATCTTCATTAAAGTTTTGTTCGTAGAAATTATCCAGGGCATATCATTTTTGTGGTATGCTTCGGTATATGCCGACCAAAAGGGTACGCTAATGATGGCAAATAAACTGGTGACTAATTCAAAATACTTGAATGCCACGCTATATGCCGGCACCGCCGCCGGACCGTAGAGCTGAGTGATTATCATGTTGTCGGTGGAAAAAATAACAATCCCTGTAATGCCAACTACAAAGAACTTCACCCCCAAGCTGACCAAATCTTTGAAATATTTGGGTTTTACATATTTGATTGAAGGGGCTATTGCCTTGTATTCCGACCGAAAAAAGAAGATGCTTGCCATGGCGAGTATGACGAGAGGTGTCAAACCGACAGCAAGGGCAAGGAAGGTTAAAGACCCTTCGGTTGTCCGGGTAAGCAGGATAATTATCAGCAGCGAGATGAAATTGCTGACGAGATTCAAAAAGCCCGTTCTTGCCGGGCGTTGGTCGGCAAAAAGAATCGAACGAATGATTCCCAGGACAAAGTTGATACAAAAAAAAGAAAAAATGATAATCGCCACTAACCTGAGTTCTCCTGCCTGTTGGGGAGAAGCGTTCAATATGCTCGGCCAATTCAAAAAAGGATTGACGATAAAGAATACGCCTAAAACGGCCGCGAAAATGAGGAAAAGAATGGCATAAGTGGAACTTATATACCCCTTTGCTTTGTCCAAATCATTTTCCGCCAAAGACTCGGCCAGTTTGTTACGAAGCCCATTTCCCAAGCCAATATCAAAGAATCCAAACCATGCAACTATCGAACTCAAGGTAATCCAAATCCCGTATTGTTCCTTTTCGATGTACCCCAATGTAATGGGCACGGTAAAGAACCCAATAACAATACTACAGCCCTTAATGAGAAAGGACGCAAAAATTTGTTTTTTAGCTCTCACTGTCCTCTGATGCCCTTGATTTAGTATTAACCGGATGATTCTTTCCGGTCTTGAAATCAACTCTGCTATCTTTTTATACATATTTTTTTTTCTCTTCGATTGGAGACATGGATAATGGAAAATAACGGGGGGAACCACATTTTACCACCAATTTTTTCTCTTAAAAAAGAACCCGGTTCCTTTAGAAAGTTGGCAAGGCATTTCACGGAGTTAGCATAGCCAGAGGCTGTTTCGCAATTTCTCGCTTTGTGTTTTTCCGGTTTTCCGGTTCATTGCCAATTGCGGTGGAAGGTGGATGGTTGTCGATATGTCTGGAAAATATGATTGCCAGGATAATGCCATGATAAAAAGGGTCTAATTCCACAAGTGTGGTATTAGCCACCACCAAAGCGAGGATAGCGAAAAAACTGCCGAAATAGGCAGAGCGTTTGGCCCTTTGCCAGAAGTCATACAAAAAGGCGGCTACAAAAAGCAAATAAATGAATCCGCCAATCAGACCGTAATAGTAAAATAATTTTAAATAGCCAACGTGAATTTGAGAGGTTTTGCCGGCTATCAAACGGAGCATCTCGGGGGTGTCAGCGCCACCTGTTCCAAATATAGGGTTGCTTGGAAACACTTTTGAAAAAACCTCAAAAGCATAAAGGCGGGTGTTGGCCCCTTTGTCCATGAGTCTGTTTTGAACAAAGGAATGAATATCAACCCCAATCAGGCTGGCACTGAAACCAATTAAAAAAACGAGTCCGGCAACTATGAACAGGTATTTCGCCACATTCAAAAGGATGTTTTTTTGCTTCAGAACGACTTGGAAGGACACGACAAAAAAATTCAGGATTATCCATCTCGAACTAGATAAAAAACAAATAAAGGCACTTGCCAACCACAGGATACCTTTTTTCTTTCTATCCATTGCGTTGAGGCCTAAAAGTATGCTGAATATGGCCAAGGAGTCTATCCCCACCGATAATCCGTTGATCCAGGAGTAAATCGAAAGGCGGTAACCGGCAAGCATACGTACCTTCGAATCATCTATTTTTTCAATGGTCGTTTCCAAATGGTGGAGTACTCTTTCGGAAGGAACCCCTTGATATTCTCTAACGGGTTGGTACAGAAAAAATAAGGGATCCTTGACTTGTATTATGGAAACAGTCGCGGCAAAAAGGAGCATTATAGAAAGTACTCCGATGCCTTTTTTTAAGGCTTTGGAAGAGAATTCCACATTTTCAACTAAAAGAAGAATGGCAAAGCTGCGGATAAAAGGGTCGGAATAGAAATACTTGATAGGCCCGTTCTCCATGAATTTGCCGGATATGAAAATGGCGCTGAGAACGGTATATACAACAAAAATTCCAAAAAGGAATAGGTAATGTGGAATGCGAATGTTTTCCCCCGACCTCCATCTGTCAAACAAAAATTTTCCTAATAACAAAAAGCCGATGAATCCCAAAACATAATCCGGCTCCATATTCATCTTATCTCTAATGAGGTAACCGGCAATAGGGAATATGCACAAAAAAATAATAAAAGCCAGGCCTGTAAGATTTTTCATGTTTTACTTTCTGATTTTCCCATTGCTGTATTTTGCAAATCCGTTCTTTTCGGGACGGCTTTTGACGTCATTGAAGATGAGAAAGGTGTTTTCCAAATTGCCCATTTCTTTCAGATGCTCGATGTCTGATAAAAAAGAAAGCCTAGATACTTTCCTTCGCACCACAAACAAATGGATATCAATTAACTTGGAAATCAATAAATAATCAGAAACCAGACCGACGGATGCGGAATCGAGGATGAGATAATCATAGTGCAGCTTAAGTGTCATCAGGAGGGTTTTCAGGCGCTGGCTGGAAAGCAGCTTGTGGGGATTTTCCTCCTTTTTTCGCGTAGAAATAAAATGGAGGTTGGGCAATTCGGGATAGGGATGAATAATTTCTTCGATTCTTATCGTTTCCTTTTGCAAATAGTCTGAAAGCCCTGGACCGAGTTTGTATTCTACATCTTTCAGCAGGCTTGGGGTGCGTAAATCGAGGTCTAGAAGTAAAATCCTTTTTCCCGTGGCGGCAAGACCAATTCCCAGATTGGCTGCACAAAAGGTTTTCCCTTCGCCCTTTATGGTCGAGGTAAATCCAATGATATTCTTTTCTGGATTGGAAACAAGAAATTGCAGATTCGCTCCCAGATCTCTAAAGGATTCTTCTACCTGCCGATGAGTAGAGTAATTGATTGGAGAGCCGTTGAGATTTTTTAAATGACTAATTCGGGCAGCTACCGGCATTTCTGATAAAGCTTCCAACTGGTTTAACCGGTCAATCGTTTTGCCAAAGGAATCGGAAAATCCTACCCAAAGGAATGGAAACAGGCAGCCAAATATGACTGCCAGAACCATAATCATGGCTTTTAAGGGAGACACAGGGCCGTTTCCGACCATTCGGGCTGGGTCCAAAATTCTGGCATCTGACAAATTCTCAGCTTTGGCGATACCTGCCTTGGCTAATTCCTGGCTGAGGTAGTTGTACAAATTTTCGTATAAATTACTTTTGCGTTGGTAGTCGAGCAATTTTTTTTCATTGCTTGGCAATTGGCTCATTTTACTCTCAAGGGCAGCGATGCGCTGGTCTTTATCTCTGAATTTCAACCTGGAAGCCTCCACCAGATTCCGCAAGTTCTCCTTCAAGGAGTTCGCCGTATTCTTTATTTGCTGGTCAATGACTTTCAAATCATAACTCTTGGACCCCTTGTAAAACTTCAGACGGGTTTTCTGGGTATTCAGCCTTTTTAACTCCAACAAATTTTCGTTCAATAAGGGGTCGGTTATGCCTGCAACCGATGGGGCGATGATTTTTTCAATTTCACTGTCGGAACTGAGATATCTCAACAGCGTATAGTAGTATTTTATGTTCAGTTCTATTTGTCCCCGCTCCGATTCCAATACTTGAAGTTGGTCCAGGCTATTGGATGCTATCCTGGTGAGATTTACAGCGTTGGAGCCTCTTTTGAAAGCGGCCAATCGTTTTTCCGACCTGGCAAGAGAATCTGAAATACTTGCCAGTTGTTTTCGAATAAAAGACTCTTTGCTGGAAGCAATTTCATTTCGTTCCAGAAATTTATTGTTGATAAAGTTCTCACACAGTTTAGAAAGGAATTCCTTTTCTTTTTCCACCAGCGGCCCTGTGATTTCCAAGAGCAAAATGTCTGATTTGATATCGGATTTGGCTACTTGCAAGCGGCGTTTAACGGAATTGGTCAACGCTTGCCTGCTATAAATAGTGAAG
>CAZJYF010000069.1:0-11747 GCA_964549665.1 uncultured Saprospiraceae bacterium | reverse complement strand
GCACGACTACCAAATCCAAACTGACCGAGAAAATCGAAATGCAATTGGCCCAAATTGCTTAAAAAATTATTGTTGTTGCCAATCAATCTGGTTAGCAAGCCCTTAAACTGAAGCATTCAGTTTAAGGGCTTTTTGTCTTTTCAAAGTGAAATGTTTTTTTAAGTTTAATTGTATTCCTTGCCAATCCAAAATCGTTTAGCAAAACGGGCACCACAACTAGCAAGATAGTAGAAAATTGCCAGCCGTTTTGGTATAAAGTTTGATTTAAATACTTCCATTCTCCCCATAAATATTTTCCCTCCAATTGTAGCTGGCAATCGTTTCCTCCAATTTTTTTGAATGAAATCGCCAACGCATTGATTATGCAGTCCAATAGGTAAATCTTGAATGTCATTGTCAAAAGATTTCAACTTTAGGGCACGTCACCCTCAAACCGGCCTTCACAATCTTGCTTTCAATGCCACACCTGGAAATTTAAACGATCCGAATTAAAAGACCCGGGTTATTCCCTGAATATAATTCCAAACTGAATCGCACAAAAGATTATGATAGGGAAATTAAGGACAAATACCAGGATGTTAATTCTCCTTTGCGCGTTCCTGTTGAGCTTTACTAAGGCCCCTGAATTGCCAAAGAAGGATGCGTCTTCTTGGTCCATCGCTCCGACGGGCTTTGCCCAGAAGGTAGCGCTCCATTTTACAACATCCCCTTTTAGAAAAATAAAAAGCCGAAAGGGCAAGTATCCTGTTTCCACTTTTGCTGAGAAACCAACATTGACCATGACCACGATGGACACCATTCCATCTGGCTCCTTTATTATTGACATGGGAGTTGAACCACAAACGATAGCCAATGCCCTAAAACCTTACGGACTAATCTGGCATCTTGTGCAACTTTACGAGACCCCTGTCAAATGGTCTATTGACCCAAATAAAGCAAAAGATGGGACAGACTTTTCTTACAATGGGACGGATTTTAAAGGGGGGCCTTTTATTGTATCCGCTGAATATCGCACCACCGAAGTAGATAGTGTCATTCAGGCTTGGGAAGCACAAGGCGTGGTTGGGCAAACCACATCATCTGAAATCACCGTCCCGATTTATACGACCCTTTCAAGTTCCATAAAATGGTCTCTTGACCAACAAAACGGCACTTTAGCTGAGCCTTATTTTGCCAATGCGGGAATCCCAACCTCTGCATATGATTGGGTGCAACCACCCGATTTGGGTTGCTGCAACGATATTTTCGTTTTGCCCCATGCCGACCCCTCATGGAGTACACATGGCAACCTTTTAGTGTGGAATGACTCGGAAGCAAATGGAGGTTGTGCAGGAACCATATGGGCGGGTTGCAGAGCAGTTGGAAATTTGGAAAACATCTTTAACCCATCCAACACTTCTGAACGACTCAATTTTTTAATGGCCGATCCGGTTCCACCTGCCACCACAAGTGCGTTTACCTACCTTGAACATGACGACGGGACCTTACCGCCTCCCTATTTATACGATTACCCGGCAGAACCAATCATGCAATTCCTCGGTGAATTGGACGGAGCCACTGCCAATGGCTCAGAAGAAATCTATTTTCCCAAAGAGGGCGGATGGCGTTCGACCACCAAAATAGGGGTTTGGGATGATGACCACAATCAAGTACCTTCTCTTTCTCCCGGCCCGGCTGCTATCCTAGCCTTTGGTTATGCCTTTGGCGACACTACGAGGGGAATGGTTATGTATGAAGCCGGGCACAGATTGAACAAACTCAATAACCCTGATAACATTGCCGCTCAAAGGGCTTTTTTCAACTTCAGTTTTCTGGCGACGGGCTTGAAGGCAATCAGTGTGGCTACCGACGTCCCGGCAGCCCTGCAATTGGGGCAATCGTATAATTTTACCGGAACGGTTAGCGGAGGTTCAGGAGGTTACTCTTACGAATGGACTAGCGACTGCCCAGGCAATTTCACGTCAACGAATACCTTGTCCACTACTTTTACCCCAGATTCCGTTTCTACGACCACTGAATGCATTATCCAACTCAAGGTGACCGATTCATGCGGTTCCCGCTTTGGGTTTTCGACGGTATCCGTTACTATATCTGCCGTACCCACGGCACCTGTCGCATCGGATGATTTTGTTAATACTGACATAAATACGTCGGTTTCAATAGCTGTGCTCGCCAATGATTCGGATAGTAATTTGAATATGGATAGTTCTTCTCTTTCGCTTAACGGGGTGTTGCAAGCAACGCATGGAACCACCATTGTGAAGGATACTATCTATGAAATTGGTTATGCTCCTGACATTAATTTCACGGGGGTAGATAGTTTTCAATACGTCATTTGCGATGGTTTGGCCCTTTGTGATACGGCAATGGTTAAAATCAATGTGTTCTGCCAGGGTACCCCGGGTCAAAACACAATCTCCGGTACCGTTTTTTTTGATGCCGATTTGGATGGGGAATTCGATGATGAAGAGGGAGGAGATCAAAGCATAAGTGTTAGACTTCGTCAGGACTTGAATAAAAACGGAGCGATTGACACCGAAGATGTGGTCACCGATAGCACGCAAACCGCTTCGGACGGAACTTATTCTTTTATTGTAACTCCTTCTTTCAGCAACAGCTCCAATCTTTCACAAAGGATTATTGAAAGCAGCGATGATGCTATGGAGAAGCAGGGTAATATTATGGAATTGCTGAACAAAAACGAGGTAAAATTTAAAAGTGAACGACCCTACAATGGGCTTCGCTTTCAAAATATTACGGTTCCACAAGGAGTCACAATAACAAACGCCTACCTTGAATTTACGGCAAAAGATACGAAAACTGGCAGCCTGACTTCAACGATTTATGGTGAAAAAACCAATAGTTCTGTGACTTTCTCTACCCAAAGTGGTGATATTTCAGACAGAACATTGACCGATTCATTAGTTACCTGGAACCTACCTGACATGACCCTGAATTTAACTTATCAAACACCTGACCTTTCTCCTGTAATCCAAGAAATAATTGACCAAGCCAACTGGAGTTCGGGCAACAATACCATAACCCTTATTATCACAACCTCTGATGCTACGGAAAATGAGCGGAAATTGAAATCGTATGACTTTAGCCACTCCGAAGCCCCCTTATTGGTCATTAATTATGAAGAAAGCGATTCCGCAGAATATGCCTATTTAATTGACCTAAACGAAGATTCTCTTTCCGAAAACCATTTCTTTACCACCTCAGCAGTCCACACAGCCTTGTTCACCCAGCCAGGACAAACAGATTGCAATAATAATTTTGGCATTGAAGAACCGGAAATCTGCGACAATGGCAAAGACGACGACGACGATGGTCTGATAGACTGCAACGACCCGGATTGTTCCAATTACAACGACGCAGGCACTATTTCCGGGGAT
Source organism: uncultured Saprospiraceae bacterium (assembly GCA_964549665.1). Taxonomy (GTDB): domain Bacteria; phylum Bacteroidota; class Bacteroidia; order Chitinophagales; family Saprospiraceae; genus CAZJYF01. The sequence goes on along the minus strand of CAZJYF010000069.1, from coordinate 8,349 downwards.
GAAACGGCATGCGGTTCTTTCGACCCCAGTCCAATCAACAACGCCACTGCGCCCACAGGAAGTGGCAGCGGCAGTGTAAGCTATTCATGGCAAAAAAGCACTGATGGCGAAACTACCTGGATCGATATTTCAGGGGACACACTGGAATCATATGACCCCGGTCCAATTTCTCAAACAACGCACTATCGGCGAGGGGTACGGAGATATTCCTGCGACCCATGGCTTTACACCAATTCCGCTATTAAGACAGTGAACGAAAACTACACCGACGGCGGTACTATTTCAGGAGACGAATTGGTTTGCAACCCCTTCGACCCTGCCACAATAACGGAAACCCTACCGCCTTCCGGCGGCACAGGATCCATCCAATACCAATGGCAGGACTCCACAGCAACCGGCAATTGGGCTGACATAATCGGTGCCGTTTCTTCGACCTTCAACCCCTCCCCAATTAGTGTAACTACCTATTATCGCCGGGGGGCAAGAAGCGAAGGTTGCTCGTCTTTTGTCATTTCCAATATAGCCACCAAAACAGTCTCAAGCATGCCTACTTTGGTAGATGATTCGATCATGGCAGGCTGTCCAGGTTTGGCCTATTCCGATAATGTAGCTTTGAACGATTCGGGTTTTAGCAATCCCGTTTTTAGCATCGTATCAAGCCCGGCCAACGGGACGGTAGCGATACAAAATAACGGCTCATTTACTTATACTCCGACCAATCCTGTTTGCGGTACAGAGCAGTTCACCTATCGGGTTTGCAATGATAATTCCAACTGTTGTGATACAGCCACGGTGGCCTTAGACCTGACAGACAATGTCATTCCGGCCCTTTCTAATATTCCGGCTGATATCACCATCAACTGCGACGATGACATCCCATTACCCGCCCAAGTTCAGGTCTGGGAAAACTGCACTTCTATCTCTATGGATATCACTGAAGTTTCTACGCAGGGAGCAGATAGTTGCGCTTTGTACAGTTATGTTTTGACCCGCACATGGACGGTGACCGACTTTTGCGGAAACAACAGTTCGGGCAGCCAAAACATTACCCTGGAAGATAAAACTGCACCGAGCATTTACCGCATTTACACCTTGCCAAATGGCAAAAAATTAATCGCAGGGGTCATGGAAAATGTAACACAGCGTTGGAAAACCATCCTCTTTCCAATCCATTTTAAAGTTGACCCGCTCGTTTTTGCGCAGCTCGTGTCTATAAATGAAGGCTCAGCAGCAGTGGCAAGGATGCGCAATATTTCCACTTCGCAGTTTCAATTGCGGTTGCAGGAAGAAGAAAATAACGACGGCTTACATTTGGAAGAAAAAGTTGCATGGATTGCCATCGAAGAGGGTTCCCAAATGGTTGGTCAAGCTTTGGAAGCTGGCAAAGTTTCTGCGGGTAGCAACGCCACTGCCCTTACCTTCAATCAATCCTATTCCCAGCCACCTGCCTTTATCGAATCCATTCAGACTTATTTTGAGCCGGACCCCGTGGCTTTACGATATGAAAACCTAAGTGGGACGGGAACGACAATTTACCTCGAAGAAGAAACTTCACGCGATATTGAAACTGAGCACGTCAACGAAACGGTAGCCTATTTGGCAATAGGGGCATTGGGAAACCTGCTCGATCAGTCAGGTGAAATAATTGGAGAAACTGGAACCATCGCTGTTACAAACAATTTGCTGACGATTCCTTTCAGCAACCAATTCCATCACCCGGTGGTGGTTCTAGGTGGAAGTAGCCGCTCCGAAACAGACCCGACTAGCATTCGAGTCACTAATGTCACTAACTCGAACTTTCAGGTACAATTGCAGGAATGGGATTACGAAGATGGGACCCATGCCGCTGAAAACCTTTCCTACCTCATCATTGAAGGCAGCATTCCCTTCGACAAGACGGTAGAATGTAGCGCCATCCCCGAAGCGCCTGTATTGGGCACTGATTTGATAGCGGTAGACAATTGTGATGCGAGTGTTGAAATCACGGTCACGGAAAATTCTAATTCCTTCAACTGCGCATCCGACACCCTTTTCACCAGAACCTGGTCCGTCACTGATGAGTGTGGGAATACAGCCACATTTACCCGAACTTTTACTTTGCAAGACACCACCCCACCCAATTTTTCGCTTCCCCCAGATTTGACCATCACCTGCCCGGATGATAGAAATGATTTGCAAATCACAGGAGATGTTTTGGATGAAAATGACAATTGCACCATTTCTTTGCAGGCAGTATATACCGATGATTCCACAAACGTCTCGAACTGCCTCGGAACTATCAATAGAATCTGGTCATTGACCGACAACTGTGGAAATTCAACAAGTAAAACCCAGATCATTACGCTGGAGCAATCCATTTCAGGAGTAGTTTTGGACATAAAAGTCATGCTTTCGGGCGCCCTCCTCGAGAACGGTGGAGACACCTTGATGCGGGACGATTTGAGAGCAAATAACCGCTTGCCCCAACTAGAACCCTACACGGCGATTCCGTTCTTTCATCATTTCGGGGAAGGCGGTTTAGAAACCTGCAGTCAGGGAGTTTTGGATATTACAGGAAGCGATGCCATCGTGGATTGGATAATGATTGAGTTGCGCAACCCCTACATGCCAGATAGCATCGTCGCAAGCAGGTCTGCATTGCTGCAAAGAGACGGCGATGTGGTCGATGTGGACGGCACTTCTTTACTCAGCTTCCACCTCGTTCCCACTGCAGAATATTACATAGCAGTTCGCCACCGCAATCACCTGGGAATCATGTCTGCAACTCCTTACCTATTATCACCTACCGCAACGATTGTGGACTTCACTGATTCCACCACCAACGTATTTGGCGAAAATTCAAGAGTAAACCTCAATGGTAAAATGGCTTTATGGGCCGGAGACCTAAATGGAGATAAAAAAGTTATTTATCAGGGTCCAGCAAATGACATCTTCCTCATTTTCATTTTCACCATGCTCGATACCAGCAATACCTCTTTGTTGGCAAATCACATAGGGCTGGGCTATGACTTGGCAGATTTAAACTTGGATGGTAGAATAATATACCAGGGTCCGAATAATGACCGTAGCAAGATGTTATTCTATAACATCTTGAAATCTCCAGAGAACAATCAACAACTGGCGAATTTTATTTTGAATGAGAAATTGCCCTAAAGTAATCCAAAAGTGAAAGATTTTGAAAATCCTTCGCCTTGTAGCTCCGAGCATTCACCCGGGGAAGGATTTGCAACAACAACAAACAGTATTTCCCGCCGAGGAAGCTGCGGGCTGGGGTGACCTTGCTGGTGAGAACTTGAATTCCGAACCCTGTACTTGGAGGCAAAACCTTGGAGTTAGAAGGCATTTGCAAAATGCTTTCAATCTTGGTTGCCAAGGGTCATTTGGTGATAAATTGCAACAAGGACCAATGACGCAGACCCTAGACCTTCATTGACCGATGACGACCATTCCTCCCCCGATTTTGGCATGACTATTGTCCCTTTTCAGTCATCTACTAACCAGAATCTTCCCCTCATTTTTGGTTTATTATACCTCCAAAATAATAGTTTCATTAGTTAAGCAACTGAGTTTAAACAGTGCTTCCTGGTCATTCCCCCGTTTCAATGATTTGATTTAATGACTGATAATGAACAATGACTGTCTAATCTTCTTTTCCGAAACCGCGATTATAATTCGATTTCGAAATATTAAATGAAGGAGACCAATCCTAAAATCACTCCTCCCAAAACTGAGTTTCCCCAATTTCTTTAGAAACATCGGCTCAAACCCAAACAAATTATTAAACAAAACATTTCAGGAACGATGCTCAATCCTATGCTATTCTTCAAAATTCTACCTCCTCCTTTTCAAGTCTCACCAATTTCAATTCAAGGCTATTTTTTTGTCCGATTTAGAAGTACATCGTGAAAACAGGTGCGGGAAAAGGATTTAACACCCTCATTTTCAAATAGATAAACGAAGGCTAAATAAAAAATTGAAATACTTGAGAGGATGGGGGCTTGGGTATACCCGGATTGGTTAGAAACCCAATTTTACAACAAAACTCTCAAAAACATTTTTCCCATTATGAAAATAGCGAACATTTACCGAAAGATTTATTTCCTGTTTTCTTTCCTCATTTTGGGCTTTGCTTCGGCTCAAGCCCAGTTAAATTTAAAGCTGCAATTGATGCCGGACGGTTCCACATGGGGAGTTTATGTAAAGCCCATCGGCATCACGCCCACCTCTACAACCATCACCGGTTCGGGTCAGGTGACTTTGGTATCACCTACGGGTTATTTTCCAGCTTTCCCAATGACCATCAACAGTCAATCGGGGACCTGGCAGGAGAACGCCCGGGTTTCAGCGCCAGTTGAAAATCCGAGCAGGGATTACCTTTCAATAGGTTTCATAACAGACAACCCCCAAATCGTTTATCAGGCAGGGACAGAAACCCTGCTTTTCACGTTTAGCCTAAATGGGGCTTGCCCTGATTCGTTGTACATCATTGACAATGCCACCGACCCTTTCATCCCGCCATCTGGAGGGGCAAACTCCGCCAACACCAACCCAGGGAATGACCTTTCGGTAATTGACCTGTTAGCTCCTCCACCCAATATTTACGCCTATTCAGACCTTTATGCACCCTCCGCATGGAGTTGCCACGATTGCGACGGGGACGGAATTCTAAATGCACTGGAAGACACAAACGGCAACGGTTCGTTCGATGTGGGTATAGACACTTCCAACCTGTGCGACATTTGCGACCCCATTCACCCCGAAACCGCAACCCTTTCAGGAGACACGACCCTTTGCAACAGCGATACCACCAACCTTTCCGTCATCATCACCGGTGGTTGGACGCCTTACACGGTCGTTTATTCCAACGGGGCTACCAATGATACGATAACCAATTACACAAGTGGCGACCCAATTTCGATAACACCTTCTTCTACAACTACTTATACATTAGTTTCGATTACCGACCTCAATGCCTGTACGGCCAGTCCGGATAGCTTATTTGGCATAGCAACGGTGACCGTAGAGGGTCCTTTGGCAATCACTTCCAACCCGGTAAGCGTAGAAGAATGTTCCGGCAACGGAGCTTCTTTTGCTTCCGCTGCAACGAATGGGGGGGCAGGAACGGCCTTTTTCCAGTGGCAATACAGTTCCAACGGCGGAACCAATTTTTATGACCTTGCCGACGGTACGCCCTACAGCAATGTGACCACCAACACGATGAGCATCAGCGATGTGGCCGGATTGAATGCGTATCAATTCCGGGTAAAAGTTTTTTCCGGGGTTTGCGATACTATCTATTCCACCGCCGCTGCCCTGACAGTGGAAGGACCGATTGCCATTACCGGCATTCCCAGCGATGTCACTTTGTGCGAAACGAGTAGCACCACCTTCAGTTCAGGCGCTGCCAACTCGGGCGTAGGAACCTTGAGCACCAATTGGCAGGTCAGCACGGATAATGGCACCACTTGGAACGACTTGGCCAACGGGGGCAACTATGCCAACGTCACGACGGCAACTTTAAACGTCAATTCAATACCGGCTGCTTTTGACGGCAATCAATACCGCTTTAAAGCCTTCACAGCCCAATGCGACACGGTGTATTCCGCACCGGCTATACTCACGGTAGAAGGAGCAATTGCCATCACCGCAGACCCTACTGGCATTTCAGCTTGTGCCGGAAATTCTGTCATTTTTGTCGTTGGAACGAGCAACCAGGCTTCCGGTGTCATTTCTTTTCAATGGCAGGAAAGCCAGGACAATGGCAGTACCTGGTCAAGCCTCACCGACGCCGGCGTGTACAACGGCGTTCAAACAGATACCCTGAGTGTCAGCGATGTTATTGGGCTCGATAGTTTTCAATATCGCGTTTGCATCAGCACCTCTACCTGCTCGACGATTTGTTCCAATTCGGCTATGCTGCGCGTGGACGGGCCTATCACCTATTCCGACGCACCGGACGATGTCACCCTATGCGATGGTGACCAAACCACCTTTGCCGCCACCGCTGTAATTGGGCAGGGGACGATTGTTTACCAATGGCAGGTCAGCCAGGACAATGGTCTTAATTGGTCCAATTTGACAAATAATGCCATTTACCAAAACGTGAGTACTAATGTTTTGACGGTTCAAAATATTCCGTTCACCTTTGATGGCAACCGCTACCGGGTCAACGCTTTTACAACTCAATGTGACACCGAATCTTCTACGGCCGGCATTTTGACCGTCGAAGGGCCTATTTCTGTGAACACACACCCACTCAGTGTCACAGAATGTTCGGGCAATAGCACCTTTTTCTCTGCCGTTATTGACAATCCCGGTGCGGGAAACATTATTTACAAATGGCAGGTCAGCGTTGACGGCGGAACCACCTGGCTCAATCTCGCCAATACGGGTGTTTACAACGGCGCTTCTTCTTCCCAACTTAGCATCAATAATGTGGCCGGTCTTTACGATTACCAATACCGTCTATCTGCCCGCACGAGTACCTGTACCATTATTTACACCAACCCCGCGACTTTGACAGTGGAAGGGCCCATCGTCATTAGCAGCCAGCCTGTTAACGCCAATATATGCGCCAATAGCGACACCACTTTTACGGTAGCAGTCACCAATCAGGGTTCGGGAACGATGAGCCTTCAATGGCAGGTTAGCAGCGACGGGGGCGTGAATTGGCTGGACCTTTCTGCCGACAGCACTTACACCGGGGTTGATTCCACATCCTTGGTTATGACCAATGTGGAATCGGGGTTTGGCGGCAGATGCTATCGCCTAGAAATTACAACAGGAGCATGCAACGCTGCCGATGCTTTCTATTCGGACATGGCCTGCCTGACGGTTGAAGGTCCCATCGCATTTACTACACAACCCGCTGATTTTACCCAGTGTTCCGAATCTCCTGTCACTTTCACTGCGGGCGTAAGCAATGGTGGAACCGGCACTTTGATATGGCAATGGCAGGAAAGCACAAATGGAACTACCTGGAACGATTTGGTGAATGATGCCAACTACAACGGTGTGCAAACAGACACTCTTAGTATCTCAAATGTCGCCTCCAAAGGGGGAAACAAATATCGGGTAATTGTTGGTACGGGAGAATGTTCCACCATCACTTCTACCCCTGCCACGCTGACCGTCGAAGGACCGATAACCTTCCTCGTTCAGCCACAGGACACCACACAGTGTTCCGGTTCGACGGTAACCTTGGATGCCACCGTCAGCAACGCCGGTTCGGGTACGCTGTCGCTCCAATGGGAAGTGAGTACCGATGGCGGAATTACCTGGAATGCCCTCGCCAACGATGGTGTTTACAATGGGGTGACGACAAATTCGTTGGCAATAGTTGATGTTGTCGGAAAGTACGATTATCAATATCGCGCGGTAGCGAGTACCGCTGTTTGTACGGCTATACCTTCCCAAGCGGCAACCTTGACCGTCGAGGGACCGATTGCTATCACGAGTCAACCTTCAGATGTTACCAATTGCTCCGACCAGGGGGTCAGTTTTTCCGTGATAACGGCGAACACGGGTTCCGGTCAAATTGACCACCAATGGCAATATAGTTCCGATGGTGGCACCACCTGGATAAACCTTTCCAACAACAGCACTTACAATGGAGCCACCACTGCGACCTTGAGCATTAGCAATGTAGCTGGATTAAATCAGTACCAATACAGAGTGATCATCCAAACAGCCACCTGCTCTTCCATTACCTCCTCACCGGCCACCTTGACAGAGGAAGGTCCGCTGACTTTTACATCCATGCCGGCGGATGTGGTTGAATGTTCTGGAAATGGAACCTCTTTTTCAGCAGCAATGACCAACGGTACGGGGGAGGGAACCATTAATCACCAATGGCAGATAAGCTCAGATGGCATCAATTGGACAAACCTGGTAGATAGCCTTCCCTACAGTGGGGTCACTACGACAACATTAACCATAAGCGACGTAGCCGGGTTGACCGGAAAGAGCTACCGACTCCAATCAACTACCGGAAGTTGTAGCGCTTCCAACTCGGACCCAGCTCTGCTGACCGTGGAAGGACCTCTTACCATTGCCGACCAACCGGACAACTTCACCACTTGCTCTGATCTTGGGGTATTTTTCGCGGTCAGCGTGACCAATCCGGGGCAGGGCTTCATCTTTTATCAATGGCAGGAAAGTACCGATGGCAGTACCTGGAATAACCTGACCAATACAGGTAATTTCAATGGCGTCCACACCGACACGCTGAGTATTGACGTAGTTGCCGGTTTGGGCAACAACCAATATCGGGTTTTGGTCAACACGGGCACCTGCGATACACTGACATCCAACGTTGCAGGTCTGACCGTAGAAGGTCCACTCACAATT
>CAZJYF010000068.1:0-11772 GCA_964549665.1 uncultured Saprospiraceae bacterium | reverse complement strand
GGATATGCAGCATTGTGATAAAAATGAGTGTCTAAAAGTAAATACGGCTTCAATTTTCTACTTTTGTGGAATTATTTCTTTCCTGGAATTGGAAAGGATTAATTTGTCGGAGATTATTCTAAAATTTTATGAAAGAAACAACAAAAAGGCAGCGCAGCGCAGCGACTCCTGAAAACTCAAATCCATCCACATCAATGGGGCACAAAGAAAATTTGCTGGGGGTATTGGAAACCATCTTTCAGTTCAAGCGATTCATCCTTTTTACCTGCCTCCTTGTTGGGGTGGGGGCTATCATTACGGTTCTTTTGGTGCCGGTTTATTACAAGAGCACCACTATTTTTTATGCGGCAAGCCAGGATGTGGCCATGCCGGAATTTATCTTTGGCAGGACCAGCCAGGCAATGAACTATTACGGCACGGACGATGATGCCGACCGCTTGATGAGCATCGCCAAGTCGAGCGAACTTGCCAATTTCCTGATTGATTCTTTTGACCTTTACAAGCACTACGACATTGATAGGGCGGGTCGGCTGGCACCTTATTATGTTAGAGAAACGCTGGCCGGTTTGTTTACCATAAAACGAACGAAAGAGGATGCCATTGAAATTTCAATCGAAGATGAAGACAAGGAAATGGCGGCCAATATGGTAAATGCTGCACGGGAAAAAATAAGCAAAATTGCCCAACGCCTTATCAAGGAGAACCAAGACAAAGTGTTGAAGACCTATAAAGGAAATATCGAGAAAAACGAGAAATATCTGGCAGCTTTAAATGATAGTTTAGAATCTATCCGGAAACGATTTGGCATCTACAACACCCTTTCTCAAAGCGAAAACCTGGCTGATTTGATTTCGAAAACAGAAGCAAAATTGATCAATAACAAGGCTGTTTTGCAAGTATTCAATGCAGCACAAGGGATTAACCCCGATACGATTACCTTTCTCAAAGCGAAAATAAATGGTTTTGAAAAGGAACTAGTGAACCTCAATGGTAAAATGGATACTTTTAATAAGGGCATGTCCAAAGTTGATGCCTTGACAAGTGAACATGAGGAAATCGTCACTCAATTGAGTGGCGATGGCTTGCGGTATAATCAGTTGAAATCGGCTCATGAATCCATCTTCCCTACCACCCTTTTGGTTGAATCAGGCAGCGTCCCAATCGTGAAATCCCGCCCGCAAAGAATGTTGATTGTCGTCCTTTCGGTGATTATTGCCTTCATTTTCAGCCTGATAGGGGTTTTGGTTTACGACACCTATAAAGAGGTCAATTGGCGCCAAATTATCCATGCTGAATAAGTTTTTTCAAATAACGACACCGAAACAAAAAAGGGATTTGCTACTCTATATTTTCGGTGGCACGGTCATTCTCAGCCTCCTTCTTAGCATTGCTACGGAGTATTACTTTCTGGCCGGCATTCCAGCCGTTTTGCTAGTCGCTTTTATAACTCTTTATGATTTTAAAAAGATATTTTTCTTTCTATTTGCTTTTATTCCTTTGTCCATTGAAATGGACATACCAGGTGGGTTCAGTACCGACTTTCCAGCGGAACTCCTGACGGTTGGTCTAATGGGGGTTTATTTTCTTTATGTTTTAAAAAACGGGAGGGAAATGTCAGGCAGGTTTTTCCGCCATCCCCTCAGCCTTTTACTTTTACTCCACCTGGGCTGGATTTTGGTCACGGCTTTTTCTTCCGATTTGTTTTTCGTCTCCTTCAAATTCTTTTTGGCAAAAATCTGGTACGTTTCCGTTTTTTATTTCATGGCAGGCAGCATGTTGAAGCGGCTGGATGATTGGAAGGTTTTTTTCTGGTGCATTTTCATACCACTTTGTTTTACCGTCATTTATGTTTTAATAAGACATGCTGGCGAAGGTTTTGCCTATTCGGAAGTGAATACCGTAGTATGGCCGTTTTACCGAAACCACGTGAATTATGCCTGCTTGCTGGCGCTGTTTTTCCCATTCGTTTGGTTTGCCGGTAAATGGTATAAAAAGGGTTCGGGGAAATGGTGGCTGTTGCTATTTGGGGGAGGGCTATTGTTGTTGGGCATTCAATTTTCTTTTACCCGGGCAGCCTACATTTCTCTTCTCATTGCTGCGGCAACCTTTTTCGCAGTGAAATATCGCCTGCTGAAAGTAGCATTGGGCTTGGTGACCATAGTAGCAATTGCCGGTATTTTTTGGTTGGTGAATCAGGAAAAATACCTCGATTATGCACCCAATTTTGAACGAACAATAACGTACTACAATTTTGAGAACCTCCTCGAGGCGACTTATAAAGGCGAAGACATCTCTACCATGGAACGGGTCTATCGTTGGGTGGCTGGTTTGCAAATGGTCAAAGAAGAACCCTTTATGGGTTACGGTCCGGGGAATTTCCCCCGCTTTTATAAATCTTTTACCGTTACGAGTTTTAAGACCTATGTGAGCGACAATCCAGATAGTTCGGGGGTTCACAGCTATTACTTTATGACCTTAATCGAACAGGGCGTTCCGGGTTTTTTGTTTTTTGTTGCCTTGTGTTTTTTGACCCTTATCAAAGGAGAAATGATTTACCACCAAACCATGGATAAAAGCAAAAAAAATATTGTGATGACCATGATATTGACCTTCGTCATCATTTTGGCGCTTTTGCTGATTAATGATATGGTGGAAACCATTAAAGTGGGTACTTTCTTTTTTGTTTGCATTGCTGTCCTGGTGAATGTGGATTTAGAGAATCAAAGACTGCGGGACGGAGAGATGAAAAATGGCGAAGCAGTTGGTCGAAGGCACCCCCTTCGTTAAAGATTGTTTAATACTCGCATTCTTCAGAAAATTGAGACGTTTATTTGAGTCGCATCAAGTTTATAGAAATGCACACAGAAAAAATTGGGATGTCGTCGTGTGAATCCAACTCGGGCATTTTGTGAGAAAAAATCGTTTTATGAAGTCTCTTCGGAAGAATCTTTTTCTTTGTTTTGGCATTAGCGTTTGGCTTTTGCTGGTATCATGGTCGGCAAAAGGGCAGACGGATATTCCGAAAAACAAACGAATACCGAAGGAAGCCGCTGCTCCCTCCGACACGATAAACAATGACATTATCAACATCGAATGGGCAGACGAAATGGTTTATCTTTTGGAAGGAATAGACACGATTCAAAGATTATTGGGAAATGTAAAATTGAGTCAAGATACCGTTTATATGTATTGCGATTCAGCGACCATTGCAAATGAAACAGACCTGACTGCCGTGGGTCATGTCATCATACAACAGGGGGACTCCATGAGCGTCTTTTCCGATTCCCTGGTTTATAAAAGTGATTTCCACATTGCCGATTTTTTCGGCAACGTGGTGTTAGTCAATCGAGGGCAAAAACTCTTCACCGACCATTTGAATTACAATTTGAAAACAAAGGTGGCCACCTATCTTTCTGGGGCAACTATTACCGACGACACGACCTATCTAAAGAGTTCGAGAGGCTATTACTTTGTAAAAAATGCAGAGATGTTTTTCCGGGATAGCGTACTCGTACGCAGTCCGAAATTCAATCTTCGTTCGGACACCTTAAAATTCAATACCCAAACGCATGTCGTTACCTTTTTAGGTCCCACAGTGATATATCTGGATTCGAGTAAAATTTATTGTGAAGCCGGCTTTTACGATGTTCAGAATAAGCTGGCGCATTTCAGGGATAATCCCCAATATGTGAAAGGCGAACAAACGGCCGAATCTAGGCTGATGCGCTACGACGGGATAAAAAAAGAATTCATGCTGGTGGGAAATGCCCGCTTTGATGAAGGCGACCGGATGGCAACTGCCAACATCATTCGCTATGAAGAAATAACTGAAATCACGCACCTTCACGGCAACGCACATACTTGGGACAAAACCCAAAATATCTTTGCCGATAGCATCACCTACAATGCCAAATTGGAATCCTATTCTACCTCGGGGCGTTCGCACATTGAGGACCCACCCCAGATACTCGATGCCGACAAAGTGGATTACGATAAAGAAAAAGAAGTGGGTGTGGCTTTTGGAAACGTCATTTGGCAGGATACTTCAGAGAATTTGACCGTGGCTTGTGAATTTGCCGAATACGACAAATCTTCCAATTATCTAAAAGCAAGTGGAGGAAGGGGCGGTCGCCCCTTGCTAATCATGGAATTTGACGGCGATTCTCTTTTTATTACTTCCGATACCCTCGTTTCCATCGAACAAACAGACACGATTACGAATGACACCAATCGCATTTTGCTGGCTTTCAAAGATGTACGCATTTTCAAAAGCGATCTTCAATCGATTTGCGATTCCTTGGCCTACCACACAACTGATTCCCTTTTTCGCTTTTTCTACGACCCCATCATTTGGTCGGACACCTCCCAATTTACGGCAGATACGGTTTTGATGCAGTTAGCAAATGATAGAATTGACAAAATTTATTTGCAATCCCGTGCTTTCATAATCAATTCGCCCGATGAGAAATTTTTCAATCAAATAAAGGGAAAAACGAGTACCGCCTTTTTCCAGGAAGGCGAGTTGAGCAATATGTTGGTAGAAGGCAACGCCGAATCGGTCTATTACGCGCTGGATGAAGAGAAAAAATACATCGGGGTCAACAAAACGGATTGTAGTGAAATGATGATTTATTTTGGCAATAATGAGGTGGAAGGCATCAAATTTTTTGCTCAACCCAAAGCCACTTTGTTCCCGATGGAAGAAGCCAATCACAAGGAACTGCAATTGGAGGGTTTCAGTTGGGAGGCTAACCTGCGTCCAAAATCTATGGATGACTTATTTGTCAAACAGGCTGCCAGAAAAAGGCGAACACCTCCAAAGTCCAATGATTTAGGAAAGAAAATACCCCCTGCTTTTGAAGTAGTTGATTGATTATTTTCTATTCTTTTAAGAAATTTGCAGGCAAAAATTTAGTGCCTAAAACGATGAGAACAAAATTACTTTTCCTTTTCATTTATTTTCTCCCGGTTTCTTTGTTCCCCAATAACATTGACCAACTATTCAAAGAAGCCAATCAGTCCTATCAGGACAAAAAAAATTCAAACGCTATTGAAAAATATGAAGCAATCCTGAAAGAGGGCTATCATTCTTCCGGCTTGTATTACAACCTGGGCAATGCCTACTATCGAAATGGGGAAATCGGGAAAGCCATTCTGAACTACGAACGGTCGCTTCTGTTGCGCCCCAATGATGAAGATACTCGGTTTAACCTTTCGCTGGCAAGGCAACAGGTCAAAGATAAATTTGAGGTGCTATCAACTTTTTTTCTGACCAGGTGGTGGCGGAGTTTGCGCCAATTGGCATCTTCGACTGACTGGAGCATTTTGGCAATGCTGGTCTTGTGGACAGGAATCGGAGGCCTCGTTTTTTGGCTGCTTGGGCAGGCTAGAAAAACCAAGCGGCGAGGTTTTTTTACAGGTTTGATTTGTCTTTTTGGAAGCATCTTCCTTTTTTCTCTTGCATACAGCCGCACCCAATTTGAAGAAAATAGCGGACAGGCAATCATCCTAAGCCAAGTGGTTCCACTCCAAAATGCACCCGATGAGGCAAGCCCCCAAATCCTGCAATTACACGAGGGCACCAAGGTTAAACTACTGGACCAAATTGGTGATTGGCACAAAGTTAGACTTTCAGATGGGGAACAAGGATGGCTTCCCAATAATGCCTTTGAACAAATCTGAAAACCTCACTCAAAAAAAGCCCTGTCCAAAGATGAACAGGACTCCAAATATAAAGCTATGAAAACTAAAACTATTCTCAGTCCTTATTTCACATCCGGGTCTTTGCCACCTTTCAAATGCTCTTGGTAATCTTTCAATTTTTCCAAATCCCCTGATGCAGCAATTTCGGCTTGTTTTGGCCAAGTTGTTGGGTCGTGCATTTTGTACCTGCTCCCAGCCGCCGCCAAAACTTCGATTATCTTAGAAACTTCCGTCGTTGCTAAGGCTGACAAGTTACTAATTCCTGCATCTTTAAGCAAATTTTCAATCTTCGGACCAACGCCTTCAACGATTTTCAGGTTATCTTCTTTAATTTTTTTCCTACTTTTAGTTGGTTTTTTTTCGGCGGCTGCGGGCGTTTTTTCCGGAGCTTTTTTCTCCACTTTTGGCTTTGCCTTGGTGACAGTTTCCTTTTTCGGTTCCGTCTTGGTAGTGGCTTTGGCCTTGGTTTGGGGCTTTGGAGTAGCTTTAACTTTGGGTTCCGGTTTTGGCGTGGCCTTAGCTTTTGGAGCAGCTTTTTTTACCTGTGCCACCTTTTCAGCTACTTCTTCAAAAGGAACGATGTTGACAAAAGTCCTGTTTTTCTTCCTCTTTTTGAAAGCTACCGTTCCATCAACAGCAGCGTGCAATGTGAAATCTTTCCCCATGTAAACATTTTCACCGGGGTGAAATCTTGTGCCCCGTTGTCGCACGATTATATTCCCGGCAATGGCAAGTTGCCCGCCAAATAATTTTACTCCAAGTCGTTTACTATGACTATCCCTGCCATTATTTGAACTACCAACACCTTTTTTATGTGCCATGATTTTTTATATTTTCAAGTAAAAATTAAGGATGCAAGAACCTTCCCTTCCTCAACCAATTTACACATTGATTGATTCAATTTTAATTTTGGAAAATTGCTGCCTGTGGCCGTTTTTCACTCTATAGCCTTTACGGCGCTTCTTTTTGAAGACAATAACTTTATCTCCCTTGTGGTGCGCTACAACGGTGGCTTGCACGGAAGCAGCGCTCAATACCGGCTTGCCTAATTGGACATTCCCGTCTCTATCGACCAAGTGCACCTGGTCAAAAGAAACCTCGTCGCCCTCATTGGCTTCTAACCGGTGGACGAAGAGTTCCTGCCCTTGGGTCACTTTAAATTGTTGACCGGCTATGGTTACGATTGCGAACATAATGATTCTAATTTATGATAATAAAATGGGAAGGTGAAAATATCATTCACCCTCAAACATTAAAATTGGTCGCCGTACATTTTCTGGCGATAGACGGCTTTCAGGATTTCTGTCCGGCGTTTCACGGAAGGTTTGGTGTAATGTTTGCGCCTGCGCAATTCCTTTAGCGTCCCTGAACGTTCAAATTTTCTTTTGTATTTTTTTAACGCCCTGTCAATGGACTCGCTATCTTTTACATCGATAATCAGCATAGAAAGATTTTTATTTAATTTTAAACTTTTTCAATCTATTCGAAAGCTTGAAAAAACGGCGCGCAAAGGTACAGAGATTCTTTTATTTTTTGAAATATTCCACCTCTGATTTTTTTCCTTATTTCTTTAAGCTGCCGACCATGTCTTCAGGTCGCACCCATTCGTCAAATTGTTCGGTCGTAAGCAACCCTAACTCAAGGGCTGCTTGCCGCAGGGTCTTGTCTTCGGAGTAGGCTTTTTTGGCAATTTTCGCCGCATTATCGTAACCGATTTTTGTATTCAAAGCCGTGACCAGCATCAGAGAATTGTTTAAATGTTCCTTGATCCTTGCTTGATTTGGTTCGATTCCTTCAGCGCAATTTTTAGTAAAGCTTTGGCAGGCATCGCCAATGAGGCGGGCGGAAAACAGGAAATTGAAAATCATCATGGGTTTGAAAACATTCAGTTCAAAATGACCGGTCATGCCTCCGATATTGATGGCGACGTCATTGCCAACCACCTGAGCCATCGCCATGGTGAGGGCTTCTGCCTGAGTCGGATTTACCTTTCCCGGCATGATAGAAGAGCCCGGTTCGTTGGTTGGGATAATCAATTCACCGATGCCACTGCGCGGCCCGGAAGCCAGCAAGCGGATGTCATTTCCAATTTTCATCAACGAGCAGGCAACCGTTTTGAGGGCGCCATGCGCTTCGACGATGGCGTCGTGCGAAGCGAGGGCTTCGAACTTATTTTCTGCTGTTTTGAAAGGAAGGCCCGTTAGTTCGGCTATTTTCCCCGCCACCTTTTCCGAATAACCCTCCGGCGTATTCAAGCCCGTGCCGACGGCCGTGCCGCCCAAAGCCAATTCAGAAAGATGCGTCAGCGAATTTTTTATGGCACGCAACCCGTGTTCCAATTGGGAAACATAACCCGAAATTTCCTGCCCCACGGTCACGGGGGTGGCATCCATGCAATGCGTTCGACCGATTTTCACGACTTCCATAAATTGATCGGACTTTCGCTGCAATGTATCTCGCAAGGCTTCAATACCGGGGATGGTGCATTCGAAGAGGATTTTGTAAGCCGCAATGTGCATCGCCGTGGGGAATGTGTCGTTAGAGGATTGAGATTTGTTTACGTCGTCGTTCGGATGCAAAAACTTATTTTGGTCGGTCAGGGAACCGCCCCGCAATACCTGCCCCCGGTTGGCAATGACCTCATTGGCATTCATGTTCGATTGGGTTCCAGAACCTGTTTGCCATACGACGAGGGGAAATTGTTCGTCCAATGTCCCTTCCGAGATTTCGTCGCACACCTGTGCTATTAACTCAGCTTTTTCTTTCGACAAAACACCTAAATCAGCATTGGTATAGGCAGCAGCCTTTTTCAAAATGGCAAATGCGCGGATGATTTCCAAGGGTATGCGCTCATTGCCGATTTTGAAATTTTGAAAAGAACGTTGGGTTTGGGCAGCCCAAAATTTATCGGCAGGCACGTCCACATAGCCGAGGCTGTCTTTCTCTTTTCTGTAGGTCATTTTTGAATTTAATTTTAGTTTTACAGAGGTGGTAAAGGTAATTAGACTTTTAATGTTAGACAATAGATGAAGGCATTTTGGTTTTAATGCCAAATCCTATGGAAACTCCCGAATTGGTGTTGACATCAAAAAAGTACGACCTCAACGAACGAAGTTTATTGGTCTGAATTTAGAAGAAGCCGTCAAAAATTTAGCTGAATAAATTGAACGAGCAGAAAAAGAAGAAAAACCGAGACATGCTGGCTGCTATCCTAAAACCTAATTTTCTTATCCTGTCTCCCCAATAGCCCCGCGCAAATAGAAATAAAAAAGGGTTCAAATTCTATGAGAAGAAATTGAACCCTGTCGCAGTTTCGAAAGTTAACTGCTGCTGCAATCAAAAGGGTGAATCAATAGGACCAAAGGTCGTGTTCGAAGTTAAATATTTCTGCTTTAATTTTTTCTGCTTCCAAAAGTAAATCCACGCCTGTTTTATAATCCTGTAACCGGCGATCATATACATTCGAAACTTTGTAAATATAACTGGAAAAGAAACGCATTTCAAGCAAATCTTCCCAAGTAATTGGGCTGGCATCGTTACCTGTGTTAAAAACGCGTTCTCTGGCTAGCACCTCGCGGGCATCCGGGTAATACACCCAAAACATTGCTTTCTCATAACGGAAGTTGCCGTTATCATCCTTCACATCAATGAGGGGTGCAATTCCGAGAATTCGAACCTGCATGGTAGAAGTTTCCTTATCGAAGAACCACACCTCTTTGAGGCGAAACCGTTTCACATCCTCGGCATTCAAATCGTTTCGAACGATTTGAATTTGCTCCTCATAGGTCTCCGGGTCAAAGGTGATGACGGTATCAATCGTTGCACCCATGGAGGCCACTTCGTCGGGGGCTAAAGGAGAGGTAAATTTATCATCCTCAGTACTGTAAACCGTGATTTCTTCATTTACCGCGGCATCCATAAGAATGGTAAAAAAGGGGCGTTGGGGATAAGCAAACGGCAGATTCATTTTCTCCCGCACATCGACGACCCGCCAAATCCGTTTTTCCCAAAAAATATCCGCTTCCCTCACGTGGTCGTATGGAAGCAACCTTTTTTCATAGGTGATTCTTTTTTCCACAATGTCATCTAATGGCCGATCGGCATTTGGGTCACTTGATTCCGTCAAGATAGTTTCCGGTTGTTGTGCAGATGCCGGCAAGGCCATTAATAACATCAACCATCCTAAACTAAACAGTTGCAAAACAAACTTCATGATTTTGATAGTTTAAATTGAATTTTGAGCTAAGGGAACTGGAAAAAAATAAATTCCCAACTTTTTATTCCATAGAAATTCGTTTGACACAGTTTCTTACAAAAACTCCTAAGGAACCAATAATAGTATAAAAGGTCTAAATTTTATTTGATCCGGAACACCATCGAGTTAATTCTCCTACCTGCTTTGTCACCCGGACACCTCGCTTTTACATTGTCATAATAATACGTGTCGCCAGGTTTGGCTTGCAAAACAAGCCTTTTAGATTTTTCATTATAGGTGCCTCCTCTATTTACAGATTCAACAGGATCTTGGCGTTTTGCTACTCTGACTAAAGTAAACCCCTGAATTTGGCATTTTGCATCAAAGTCAAAGTTGTCCAGCCAGGCAATTAATCCTTTTTGAACTTTAAATTCTCCATTCCCCATACTACCATCCTGTTTATTCCCCAAACGGGCAACAGGATCGGGAATGCGTTTGACCCTAAAAACTTTGCTAGTCGCCAAGCCATCTCCACTGACGTTGATTCTACAATCGTTAGTTGGTTGACTTACGGTAACTTCATATTTATTAGAACTCACTTTTTTTATGCTACCCCCTCCCCCGCTAATACTCACGCGAAGGTCGTTACTTGAAATGCCAGCTGCTGAAACGGATATCGGATTAGAAACCCCGACATAGAAAACGTTCATTTTATCTGCTGAAACAGCAACGGAGCGTTCTCCGACCTCATATTCAAATTCATTATTGTAAGACTTCACTTCTCCGGTAAGTGGGTTCTCGACATCTATCTGCACCTTATATTTTTTTGTCCCGATTGAATTAGCTGATGCTTCATAAGTAGCTTTTCCCTCTTTTACAGGGAGGTTGTTTCCATTGACAAAGATTTTTGTATTGTCTCCGGCAGAAGTACTGTAAGCACTCAGAAATACATCTGCCTTATATTTTTCTCCCCGGATTATGTATCCTTTCTTCTGAGAGATGACAGGTTCAAAAGCGTCGAATTTTAATTCTTCCCCACTTACTTGCTTGAAAAGATGATTCAACACCGTAGTGGCTGAGGCTTTGGCATCGCTTTGAATTTTTCGCAACAACGGGAACACTGCGGCTACCGGCAATTGACGAAACTTCCAATCGGCCCAACTGACCTTTTTCCCTTTACTTCTTTTCTTTCCTCTCGTTTCCTTTTTCCAATCCTCTACATTTAAGGGAAGAGAAACTACCACCGAAGAATCTATTGACCCGGTACTGTCCCTAAGCAACTCAATTAGTGCATTTCGAGTAGCCAATATCTTATCTTCCAACTCGTAGCCAACCGCATCTTTCGTCAGAGGGTCTCCATCAGGGCCCAACACGAACATTCGGGTCGTCACATCTTTGTCTTTTTTGCGCTTGGGTTTGGAAGGGTCTTTGGGGTTGGGGCCTCCGGCAGCGGCAAAGAGGTCATCCCAAATTTTTTGGGTATAATCTGAAAAATCTTTGGTAATACTATCCGCTTCTATGGCAGCTTGGCGGAAAGCCTCATTGGTTTTGTTTTTATAGGCATCTGCTTGCTTGTTGATGTTTGATAGGATTTGTTTGTTTGTTCTGTCGACAATAGCGCCACTACTTTTTAAGCCTTTGTCCAAAGAGAAAAAGACATTCATCACTTCGGCAGAAACGTTGAGGGCTAATAATGCAGTCAGTACCAGATACATCAGGTTGATCATTAGCTGCCGCGGTTCCTTAGGTATGGACATATTAATTAATTTTTAATAGTTAAAGACTCGGTTCTATAAATGGAATTAACCTTCATGTCTGATATTAGACATGGCAGACAATACATTGCCATAAACCGAATTCAATGAACCAAGATT
>CAZJYF010000067.1:7202-11829 GCA_964549665.1 uncultured Saprospiraceae bacterium | reverse complement strand
ACGGCCACTTCCGGTGGACGGGTACAGGATACCAGCAATCCGAAACACAACCACAGAATGAATAATCTAAACATGGACCGTTATTTTTGAACTGCCTAAAAGCAAAGTTGGTTTTCCCGCTCGCTTGCCGTTTAATCTCAATTGCGAAAGCTGATTTTTTTGAAAAAAGTGAAAAAGATGGATGTGGGAACCTCTCAATTATCGTTAACAATCTTCGACGAGCCAAGGATTTGACGACATCCGACATTGGAGGCATATTGATGACGAACCAATGGATTAAAACCAAAAGAATGCCAAAAGGAGATATAATAGGTTCCATTTTAACATATGGCTATCTGAATAATCTTGCAAAAATATCTTCGTTTAGAATTTCATGGTAATAATCCCGGACCCATGAAAAAAACGTTGCTCCTTTTGCTTTTCCTTTCGTTCTCCGTCTTTGTCCATGCTCAGATGGGCATCGCGCTTGGAACAACAACTTCCCACGCCCGGAACTGGCAGATTGTTACGGACAACTACATCACTCATGGTCGCCAGGACTTTTTGAAATTTGGAACCGCGGTAAGAATTGATTTCACCTTCCCTTTATTCAACGATTTTTTGGAATTTCAACCTGCTTTCAACCTTTCTAGAATTACTTCTTCACTGACCCAATATCAGAATGGAATCACCCATTACTTTGAATTATACACCCTTGGTTTTCAGCTAAATACAAACATTTACTTCTTAAACATCAATAATCCGGCGGACGACACCAAATCGAATTTTTCTTTAAAAAAAGGCCTCTTTTTTCAACTTTCACCAAGTTTTGACGACATCCATATGAGCTATGATTATCCCGAAACATTTCAAGATGGGGAAGCTGTGGTCTTCCATAAAATGACCTCCCGGCAAAACGAATTCAATATTGGTTTCCGTCTGGGTTTGCATTATCAACTAACCGATTTGCTTTCTATTGCTCCTCTTTTCGGCTTCCGCTATTACCCGTCTATTCACTGGGAAAGACTGACAGAAATCGCATCGGATGAGAAGGCTGAGCAATCGTTTAACAACTCTTCGATAAAACAGCTTTCCTTTGGTTTACGCATTGGACTTCACGTTCGAAATTAAGGAAGGGAGGTACAATTCTTACTTTACCAACGTAACATCGCCTTCAAACAATTCCGTCTTCCCATCAACAAACTCTATTTCGGCGAACCAAACGAACACGGCAGGGTCCAATTGCTGGCCTCGAAAAGTGCCATCCCATCCTATCCGGTTGCCAGGCTGAAAGTCGAAGAATTGATAGACCGTTTCACCCCAACGATTGAAGACAAGAAAAGATTTGATCCGGGTAACTTGTGGACCCGCAAATATCATAAAGCGGTCGTTTTGTCCATCCCCATTCGGTGAGAAAACATTCGGAACGAAAACCGGGCGGTCTTTTTTTACAAGCACAGTCAGTTTGTCGGAATCCGTGCACCCATTACTTTCAACGGTAACGGTGAAGGTGGTTTGCTGGATGGGTTTGGCATAGGGTTGAAGACAATTAAGACAACTAAGTATGGAGGAATCAGCCGGGTCCCAACGGATTATATCGATGCTGTCTTCTGGAATAGAAACCAAGGCACTCAACAAAATGCTGTCCCCTAAGCGAATGATATTATCCCCTTCCGAGAAGGCTATCAAGTTAACATTCAATTCCTGCGGCTGGTTAAGGTCAATGAACAAGACATTTTCACAGCCATTTGCATCCTGAATAGTCAGTTTGTAGCTGGCGGGAGACAAAAAAGCAAAATTTCCGAAAGTGCTGAAGGCGTTATCATTCAATGAAAAAAGGTAGGGACCTAGACCGCCTACCACCGAAATGACATCGATGGCGCCGTCGCTTTCGCCAAAGCAACTAACCGGGCTGATGACGATTTCGGGAACGGGGGTTTCAATTTCAGCATCAACCACGACCAGATCAGAGGAAGAACAACCCAAAGCAGAATTGGTCACCGTCAGTGTATAGGTTCCAGGTTGATTAATTTCCGGATTCAAAATGGTCGAATCCCCAGGGAAAGCCCCGAAATCGGCGGTCCAATTAATAAGGATTCCGCTGCCTGAAGATGTGCCGGAACCGCCAAGCATTAAGGGGGAATTCTGGGTATCGCAGGTAAAGGTTTGGTCTTTTCCAGCATCAGCAATTGGAGGCGCTTCAACCTGAATGCTCAGGTTTTGCGAATAAAGGCAATTGCTATTTTCCGCGTAGGTAACTTTAATAAGGTGAATTCCCACACCCGCCGTAACGGGGTTGAAAAGATTGGAAGTGGGATCTAAAATTCCGGGGCCTTCCCAGGAAATCGTTCCATTCCCGCTACCACCTGTCACCGTAGCTTCCAGCGCCACCTCCTGGGCAAGAGGGGTTAGGCATATCGGGGAGACGGCCGCAATCGCGATAGAAACCGAAGGGCAAGGCAATGTACTACAGCTTTTTTGTGAAATTGGGTTGGGACAAATTCCTGTACCCACAGCTTCTACTTCAATCGTCACTGCTTCATTCGGGTTTAAGCCGGAAACGAGATAGGAAGTAGGCGAAACTTGTTGACCGGCAGGTCCGGAAATCGAGCTTACCATGTAGGTAGAAGCTCCAGGAACGGTCTGCCAAGTGAATTCAATGGATTCCAAGGTGCTGCTGCAATTGATAACTGGCGATGGAAGGGGTTCTTCCACTTCTACCGTTGCCGTAGATATTTCGGAGCTACAACCATTTTCCTCCACTGATAGTGAAAGTGTTTTCGTGCCCCCCGAAGACCAACTTACCTCTTGGGGGCCGGAACCAGTTCCTGGATTTGCAATACCACCGTCGAAGTCCCAAATAAAAACTTCTGCAGTAGGAGTCCCGGAAAAAGTTACCTGGGAAGCCTCACCGAGGCAGACTGGAGAGGTGACGGTAAAAGATGCCACGGGATTCTCGTTAACCACAAAGGTCATTGCTTTCGTGTAGGTGCAATTGTCTTCCGCGTAGGTGAAGGTTATTTGGTGGCTGCCCGCCCCTACAATTGCCGGGTCAAAAGTGCCATTTATGGAATCAATAATTCCAGGGCCTTCCCAAGTTCGAGTACCGTTACCGCCCCCCCCTGCAACTGTAGCTGTCAACATGGAAGGAACGAAAACATTGCCCAGGCAAAAATCTGGTAAAGGTGTCAAGTCAATGGTAATATCAGGGCAGTTTTGTGCGTTGCAGGAAAAAGAAGCACTGCTGACTCCGCAGGCACTCAATCCGCTGGCTTCTACTTGCAGGGTGACTTCTTCACCTGGATTCAAGCCTGTCACGAAATAGGTCGTATCCGAAGTTTGGGTACCAACGGCACTTCCCAAAATCGCGGCGATATAACTCGTTGCCCCAGGAACCAAAGACCAGGTAAATTCCACCGTCGAGGTCGTTGAATTGCATTGGATTATGGGTTGGGGCAATGGGGCTTCAACTTCAACCATTGTTTCAAAGGCCACTTCTGTGGCACAATTATTTTCCTCCACAATTAGTTTAATCGTTTTTGTGCCGGCGCTATCCCAGTGCACCCAATGTGGCCCTGGGCCGATGCCGGGGCTTGCATTTCCTCCGTCAAAACCCCAATTAAAAGTAGCCCCCGTTCCTGCATTCCCAACGTAGTTGACAAGACTTGAATCGCTTTCGCAAATGGGCGATTCGACCGTGAAATCTGCTGTAGGAGGTGTAAAAATGTTGATGGAAATGCTATCGCTGAAGGAGCAAACGCCTTCCTCAAAGGTATACACAATTGAATGGATTCCCACCCCAGCCATGACTGGGTCAAACATGCCGAGCGAGGATTCCACAACTCCCGGTCCATTCCAAAAACCCGTGCCGGTTCCATCGCCCCCATTTACGGTTGCTTCCAGGGAGAAAGCCAGGATGCTGCTATTCAGGCAAAGGTCATTTACCGGCGTAATATTAAGGCTGATGATGGGGCATTCCAGGCTGGTGCAGGTCTGTTGAATGAAACTCTGTCCGCAGGTCGAATTACCTTCTACTGTGACTTCAATGGTCACCGATTCAGTTGGCATCAAACCTGTCACCAAATAAGAGGTATCGGAAGTCGATGTACCATTTGGCCCAATCAAAACACTCACGACATAAGAGGTCGCATTTGGAATCGTTCCCCAGATAAACTCGAGGGAGCTGGTCGTTGCATTGCATTCGATTACAGGCTTAGGGAGTGGCGCATCTACTTCAACCGTAGCTTCAAAGGCAACCTCGGTGGCACAATTATTTTCCTCCACAATTAGTTTGATCGTTTTTGTGCCAGCGCTATCCCAGTGCACCCGATGCGGCCCAAGGCCGGTGCCGGGACTGGCATTTCCTCCGTCAAAACCCCAACTAAAAGTAGCCCCCGTTCCCGCATTTCCAACATAGTTGACAAGACTTGAATCGCTTTCGCAAATGGGCGATTCGACCGTGAAATCTGCAGTCGGCGGAGTTAAAACAACAATGGAGATGCTATCCCTATACGAACAAACGGTTTCCTCGAAAGTAAACAGAATGGTATGGGTTCCCGCTCCAGCCATGATTGGGTCAAACATTCCGAGTGAGGATTCCACAATGCCAGGTCCTGTCCAAAAGCCGATACCAGTACTATCGCCACCA
>CAZJYF010000067.1:2737-7102 GCA_964549665.1 uncultured Saprospiraceae bacterium | reverse complement strand
GCCAAAACACTCACGGCATAAGAGGTGACATTTGGAACCTTTTCCCAAATAAATTCAAGGGAAGTCGTCGTGGCATTGCAACTGATTAGGGGTTGTTGCAAAGGTGTATCTACCTGCACAACCTGAGAAAAAATTTCCGAAAGACAATTGTTTTCTTCCACCATCAGGCGAATCGTTTTCGCGCCAGCGGTATCCCACTGTACTTTGTGTGGGCCGGCACCGGTACCAGGCGTGGCATTACCTCCGTCAAAATCCCAGGTAAAAGTAGCGCCGCCCACACCAGCATTCCCAACATAACTGACAAGACTTGAATCGCTTTCGCAAATGGGGGATTCAACCGTGAAATCTGCCGTCGGTTGGGCAAAAACATTGATGGTAGTATTCGCCGTGTAGGTACAAATACCCTCGTCGTAAAATACCACTACATTATTTGCACCGATATTTGCCATAAGCGGATCAAAAATCCCAGCGTTTGCATCAATAATGCCATCACCACTCCAGGAATAACTTCCAGTTCCATCACCACCACTTTGGGTAGCATTCAAAGTCAGATTCCCCGCAGTTCCATCCAAACAAATATCCCCTACCGAATCAATAGCAACATTGACAATCGGGCAATCCGCAGCAAAACAGGAAAAAACAGTACTGCTATTGCCACAGGCCCCAACCCCTAAGGCAGTGACCTCTATTTGAACTTCTTCGGAAGGGACTAGACCATTTACCAAATAAGTATTGCCAACCAGGGTACCATTTTGGCCGCTTAGAACATTTACAGTAAAACCCGAGGCCCCCGGCACATTTGACCACATGAATTCTACTGAAAAAGAGGTGTTAACCCCACATGAGATAGCAGGTGGAGGCAATGGGTCATCTGCTTGAACAATCACGGAATGGAGGGAGGATGAACAGCCGTTTTCTTCTACGCTCAAGGTGACAGTATGAGGCCCACTTGTTGGCCATTGCACCTGGTGGGGTCCGGGTCCGTTTCCTGGCGAAACGGTTCCTCCGTCAAAATTCCAGTTGAAAATGGCTCCAGGACCTGCTGTCCCTGTAAAAGTGATGGTAGAAAGACTATCCAAACAGATTAGAGAATCCGCGATAAAATCGGAGGTGGGCGGAACATTGACATTAATCGTGACGCTTGTTTCATTCGTGCAGTTGCTGCTGTTCCCTAAAATATAGTAGGTCGTAGTAGTAGTTGGGTTCACAAGGGTACTTGGAAGTTCATTAGTAATGCTGGCGGGAGTTGCGCTGTGAAAGGTAAGAACGGGGTTTGTATTATTGAGGTCAACAACGGTTAGCGAGCTGAGGTCGAATGTGTCTCCAACACATATTTGAGGGGTTTGATTCACCTGTAAATTCGGTCCTTGGGCAGCCGCAAGAATGGTGACCGAGGTGGTATCTTCGCAAGGAGGCATGACGGCAATATTGAAAACCGTCAAGTGATAAACACCCGGGATGGTGACCGTTATACTTGGGTCCGTACTGCTAAACCCGCCGGGGCCAATCCATTGGAAAAAACTAGCAGGTATGGACGACAAACCGTCCAAAGTGACTGCGGAATTATTGCAACCGAGGGAAGGAACCGGATTCGGCATGATGACCGCATGGACAGGAATTTCGATGAGGTTAATAATGACGGTACTATCGCACCCCATAGTATTGGTCAGCATGAGAACATTCGGGCCAGGCGGGCAATATTCTATCCCATCGATAAAAGTGCAATCTCCTACACAAACAAATTTGGTAATAGTGGAAGAAGTGTTCGGGGCTACGGTGATATTTACGGTAACCACACTATCGCAACCAAAAACAGATTGAAGGGTTACCACCGTCGATGAACAAACTATTTGGGAACCTACCATTATGCACGCCCCTGGACAAACGGTGGTGTCGATAGTAGTTGGTGGTGAAGCGTTTCCAATGGCAACCTGAATACAATCACTGGAAAAATTTCCGCAAAAAGGGGGCATTGATCCGGCAAATAAGGCTTGGGCAGCAGCCAAATTCATCCCAATTAAAGTATTTAACTGTCCACTGTCTGCGAGCAAATAAGAAAAACCACACACATCGTAGTCGCCAGAGGGAAAAGCGCTCATATTTGGGCCGGGATCCAAAGCAATGATTACCCCGCCCTGGGAAATGACATAGGTGTATCCGTATAAAGAAGGGTCAGGTGGAGTGCCACTGTATCCAGGTGGCAGGGATAAAACTAGATTCGGGCTGCCAGCGCAATCCTGCACATTGGGAGCGTTGAGGGTTCCCCCGTCCGCCTCGCAAACAAAACAACTGACTACCCCGCACGCAAAGGTTAAGGACCACTCATTTAAGGTTCCCACATCCTGGCTGCAAATATCATTAATGGTCAAAACCCAAGTTCCATTAGCGGGTTGACCCGGAACGTTAAAATCATTCAAATCGCAGTTTGGCGCCTCAACTGCCCCACCAAACGGGATAAATACACCATTACAGGGCATCGTCCAATCGCCAATCAGACAAGTGCCGGGTGGGCCGTTACAGATATATTCCGTGTTTTTTGTTAGTGGGTTGACCGTTCCTGTGGTAATGCAAACATTCACGTTATCATTCATATTCCCGCATCCCCCCGGTGCGTTATCCACATCTCCCATCACGATGTAATTAATGCCTCCCGGGGAGGTCAGCGTTACCGATAAATCGCCCACCCATGTATGAGAAATATCGAAGCAAACTTTCTGCAAACCGCATAAGCCCAAATCGTCGGGACCATTTACCGTAACATCCAAAAACCCCTGAAATGTCCCATTATCCTGAACCGGAACGGGACAATTCGAGCAAGTGCAAAGCTGCCCAAACAAAGTCTGATAATCAATAAACAAAGCGATGAAAACGAGGAATGGGTAAATATTTCTTCTCATTTAGTCAGGGTAAATTAGTTTTATTCAATGGGCAACCATCCAAAGGGTTTTTCAAGCAATCAGTCCTACTTTCTAGTCTTCAAAATTACCGACTTTCAGAATAACAATTAGTTCCCGCCAAAGGGACCATTCGCGACAATATCTACCCCAATGGTCAATCCGACAAAGGAAACTTTAAAGCCTTGAGGTAAATTTACTAAGATTTTAAAATTCGCCCTTGCATTTCTCTCCGACTTGTTACTAAAATGGCAATTTAACGGATTGGTGGTGATTGTCTTACAAGTCAGGGATATGTGTCCTGTTCTTCCAAAAGTAAAACTTTGGATTCAGTAAGGGGTTAATGGAAAACGAAAAAGGTGTGATGTGAGATTTAGTACTTGGAAAAATCTATTTTTGAGGAAACAGAAAAAATTGAATTTTTTTAATATTTTGAACTCCGTCGAAATTGTAATCCGGCGGAAATTTACATTTTTTTTATCACTATTCGGATAAGAAATGTTGAAAGAATATTGCAAAAGAAGATTTATTTTTTTGAAATAAGCGATTTGTAAGTACAGACAACTTTTTTTATAGAAAACTTGCTGCTTCAGTTAATTTTCCGAAATTAGTCAAAATTTTTAATATGAAAAAAGCAATTCCCCTTTTACTGGCTATCGTCCTGACCTCTTTTTACGCATGTACTGATAATGAATTGGCGCAACAATTGGAAACGGCAAAGAAACAATTAGCGGAGGCAAAAACGAAAATTGCCGACCCCCAGTCCGCCCAACCGGGTCTCATCCACACCGTTCTTTTCTGGCTGAAAGAGGACGTCACTCAAGCCCAAAGGGCTGCCTTTGAAGAAGGATTAAAATCGCTGACAAAGGTTGGTTCGGTGCGAAAACTCTTCTACGGACCACCTTCTGGACCCTCCGAAAAAGCTGACGACAATCCTTACGATTATGCGCTTTTCGTTTATTTTGATAACAAAGAAGGGTTGGACCTTTATTCGAAAGACAAAACCCACCTTGCACTGATTGATAAGTTCAAAAATTCTTGGGAACGCGTACAGGTATTCAACACCAAGGTGGAATAATAAAGTCTTCTTTCAATCCCTTCTCCTAAGCCAACCTGCCATGAAAAAAAAGTGTCTGGAATGTGGAGATGAATTTGTGGGAAGAGCAGACAAAAAGTTTTGCTCCGATGAATGCCGTAGTTCCTTCAACAATCGCCTGAACAAAGACGCTACGAATTTCATTCGCAACATCAACAATATTTTGCGAAAAAACAGGCGCATTTTGACGGAACTCAATCCCACCGGGAAAACGAAAGTCCATAAAGACAAGTTGCTCGAA
Organism: uncultured Saprospiraceae bacterium; assembly: GCA_964549665.1. Lineage (GTDB taxonomy): Bacteria > Bacteroidota > Bacteroidia > Chitinophagales > Saprospiraceae > CAZJYF01. Next base: position 2,871 of record CAZJYF010000067.1, on the reverse strand, counting down.
AAAGGTTTCAAGTTCAGTTATTTCACCAACGTTTACCGGACCAAATCCGGCAACACCTACTACTTCTGTTACGACATGGGTTATCTCCCCCTTGATAGAGAACTTTACACTTTGGTCAAACGACAAAGCTATGT
>CAZJYF010000067.1:0-2637 GCA_964549665.1 uncultured Saprospiraceae bacterium | reverse complement strand
CCAAAGGAAGAAATCTATTCTCTCACCGACCAGATTCGCCGATATTCCCGTTCTGTTTGTTCCCAAATTGCGGAAGCATACAGAAAAAGAAGGTACCCGAAAAGTTTCATAAGCAAATTAAGCGACGGAGACGGAGAAAATGCAGAAACTCAGGTCTGGCTTCAGTTTGCTTTTACATGCCAGTATATTGACAAAGGCAACTGTAGGAGACTCCACAACCTGTTTCTGGAAGTGGGAAAATTGTTGGGAGACATGATCCTCCATCCTCAAAAATATGAAGTAAAGATGTCCTCCTAACTGTCCAATTGCCTACTGCCTATTGCCCTCACACCTCAGGCAAAGGTCTCACCTCAGCCAAGGGCAACTCCACAAAAAAATCCGTTCCTTCTCCAACTTTCGTTTTGAAATAAATACGTCCTTTAAAGGATTCAATGATGTCTTTGCAGATGGCCAACCCCAAACCGGTACCAGAAGTCTTCGTCGTAAAATTGGGCACAAAAACCATATCGTGCATTGTGCTTTCAATGCCCATTCCGTTATCGCTGATTTTAATGACAACAGCATTATTTTTCTGTTCAAGCCTAATGTCAATTTTCCCTTTTCTGTCATCTGGTATGGCTTGAGTGGCATTCTTTAAGAGGTTGGTCAATACCCTTGTGAGGTGGTTCTTATCGCCCCGAACGAAGAATTGTTTGTCGGGCAGGTACAGGCTGATTTCCATTCGCTGCCCCTCCGTTCCGAAAAGCCCGTGAACAGAAGCTGCCAAGTCGTTGAGGAGGAATTTGGAGTTGACGGGTTTGGGCATTTTAGCAAAATTGGAGAACTCGGAAGCAATTTGGGAAAGCGAATCAATTTGTTCAATCAGGGTTTGAGAGACCCTGTTGAGCAAAGGCTCAATATTGTTAGGGTTCGATTGATAGGCGCGAAGCATATATTGAATGCTCAGTTTCATTGGGGTCAGGGGGTTTTTTATTTCGTGAGCAACCCGTTTGGCCATTTTTCGCCAAGCCCCTTCCCGCTCTGATCGCACCAATAACTTGGCGCTCTCCTCAATTTTTTTGAGCATACGGTTGTATTCGGCAATCAATTCGCCGAGCTCGTCTTTGCTGTTCCAAACAAGGGGTTCGTTCCTGCCCAATTTCAGTCGCTTCAGGCTATCGCCCAAATCGGAAATGGGTTTGGTCACAGAATTTGCCACTGCAATGGCAATAACCCCTGCCAGGATAAGGAGAAAAACATACACATTTAGCAATGTCCCCATAAACTCAGTGACATCATTTCGAAGGTCTCTCTGTTGGGAATAATAGGGCAAACCGAGGTAAGCCTCCACTTCCCCGCTTGGTGATTTTAGCGGCATGTATGCGGCAATGTAATCGAGTTCGCCAATGCGTTCTTTCTGGTCCTTCCTCGATTGACCCAGCTTAGCGAGCGCCAGATAAGCCTCGGATCCCATTTTAGGTGCAACGATGCCCGCCTTAAAAATATCTTCTGCCGAAGAACTGATTAAATTTCCCTCCAAATCATACAGGTTGACATCCATTTGATGGATTTCCGAAAATGGTTGGACCAGGGAAGCAAAACTAGTGCTTGTATTGTTTTGTTCGTAAAGCAATTTGATTTCGTGCTCCGCATCTTTCAGCGTTGATTGAATTATTTCTTCCACTTTTCCGTGGTGATAACTATCCGATGATTGCTGAAAATGCCAAACCGTAACAAGTCCAATCATCAAAAAGGACAATAAAATTAAAGTGATTACTGAAAATTGAATTCGGGTTCGGAGCGAAGGTTTGTGGGAAATAGAAAAACGAAGACTTGCGGGAAGCGCTTGGGTGAACGTATTAATACCTGCCAAAAGGAGAACCGTGATGACCAGCAGGCTGAACAAATAGGAAAACAAAGAAATCGGTTTCAGGTATCCGCCAAGATTTTTTCCAATTTTCACTACCACTCCATTGGCTGCGCTATAAAGCAATTCCGACCGGATGCTAGTGAACATCACTTTTCTACTCTTTCCTTCCGGCGGCAGGGAGTCTGACAGGATTTTGTCGTAAAACTTTCCTTTTTCCTGAATGAGCCGACCGTTTAGGTAGATGGCATAATCGTAATTCCCCAAATTGTGAATCCCTTTGAATTGTTTGTCTAACAGCAGTTCCGTGTACACTTTGGAGGAATTGGAGGTCTTAGGCTCGAACCTCAAAAACAACAAAAGTGGGTTAATTTTCCCCACTTCAACTTTCAGTAAATAAACTCCACTTTGGTTTTCCACCATCCTAAATCGAAGCCCGGGGCAATTCGTTGGTTTGGCAGCATTGTATTGCCTTTCCAATTCTTCGATGCTATCCTCCGGTTCGTTGGCGCCGTTAATATCCTGGGCACTGAAAAAAGCTACCTCTTTTTGCGCATAGTTTTGAAAAAGGTACCTATTCTTCGTGTAATAATTTTCGAGTAGCCCACTCAGGGATTCCTTGCCGGTTGCGGTAGCTTTCCACTCCTCGGCGACCCGCCCAATATCTTTGTCACTTTCGATAGCAGACTTCATTTCCTCCAAATTTTCTTCAGCTCGGACATCATTGAAACTGGAAAGTTTTACAGCATAATCCTCGAGAAGTTGAAAATCATTATCGGAATTGTATTTAT
>CAZJYF010000066.1:0-11849 GCA_964549665.1 uncultured Saprospiraceae bacterium | reverse complement strand
GGGAAGCGCCACTTTGACCCCATCGTTTCGCCACGGCTCAATATCGGTTACCGGGTCAATAAAACCCTCCTTTTCGCTACCGTCAGTCATGGATTTTCTCCACCCACCCTCGAAGAAACCCTGATGCCCGACGGCCTTGTCAATCCCGACATTCAGCCTGAACGAGGCTGGAATTTTGAGGCAGGCAACAGGGGCAGGTTTCTTTCCGGCCGCTTGCAATACGAACTGTCGGTATTTTCCATGCACATCAAAGATTTGCTCGTCACCCGCCGCACGACGGAAGACCAATTTTTTGGCATAAATGCCGGCAAAACGACCCACAACGGGCTGGAACTTTTCGTAAAATATGCCCTCTACAAGCTGCCCATTTCTTTCTTCACGACCTATACCTACTCCCATTTCAGGTTCGATGAATTTATTGACGGCGACAACGACTTCTCCGGCAACAAACTCACCGGCACTGCCCCCCACATCCTCCACGCAGGCATTGATTTTAAATCCAAAACCGGCTTCTATGGCAACCTGAATTACCAATTCGTAGATGCCATGCCCATCACTGATGATAATTCCATCTTTTCGGGCAGCTACCAACTGATGAATGCTAAATTGGGTTTTCAGAAAGCTTTCTCCGAAAAGTGGAGCTTGGATTTATACGCCGGCCTCAACAACCTTTGGAATGAAAAATACGCCTCCATGTTACTAATCAATGCCCGGGGCTTTGGGGGAAATGCGCCTCGATATTTCTATCCCGGGCTGCCGAGAAACTACTACGGTGGGCTGTCTTTGAAATTCGAAATTTGAAGTTGACACTTTCCACAGGAGGGGCATTGGGTCACTCCTTCCAGTTTTTCCCCCACCAAAATCGGGGCGGGAATTACGTTCGTCTTCCCCCCACAAGGGATTTTAGCCATAGTCATTGAGCACTTTAAAACCCAATTTTTGTTCCGTGCGGAATAATGGCTTCTTTTTTCAAAACGACAATGCCGTCCTTAATGAAATGGGTGTCCGTTACGGTATCTTCCAGACTTGAGTCGCCCCGAATAACCACGTTGTTTCCAACCCGGCAATCTTTATCCACGATGGCATTTTCAATAATGCAATGGTCGCCAATGCCCATGGGGATTTCGTCTTTTTTCAACTCTTCAAGGGTTTGAAAATGATCGTTGCCCATGATGATGGAATTTTCAATCACCGTATATTGACCGATTCTGGAACGGACACCAATGATGGTGCGTTCTATGCGTTCGGCATGAATAATGCTTCCTTCGGCCACCACGGCTTTTCGGAATACCGTCCCAAAAAATTTCGAAGGAGGCAGCATCCGCGGGCGGGTGTAGATGATGTTGTGATTGTCGAACAAATTGAATTTTGGAATATTGTCGGTCATCTCCAGGTTCGCCTCAAAAAACGAGCGGATATTTCCGATATCCGTCCAATAGCCTCCATATTCATAGCTTGCCACTTTGTAGCCCGATTTTATGGCATAGGGGATGATTTCTTTTCCGAAATCTATTGCCTCTGCACTGGTGTCGAACAATTTTTTAAGCGCCTTTTTGTGAAAAATATAGATGCCCATTGAGGCCAAGTACAGCTTTCCGGCTGCCTTATTTTCTTCCGACACTTCCGATTCCCAGTCGGGCAAGAGGTCTTGGGCCGGTTTTTCGATAAAGCGTTCTATCATCCCTTTTTTATTCACCTTCATTATTCCAAAATCGGACGCATCTTTGGCGGCGACCGGAATGGTGGCAATGGTCAGGTCTGCCTTTTGTTTGACATGGCAGCGGGCCATTTGCCCGAAGTTCATTTGGTACAATTGGTCGCCGGAAAGGATGAGAATGTAATCAAATTCGTGGCTTACCAGGTGCCGCATACACTGCCGGACGGCATCGGCAGTACCTTGGAACCATTTGTCGCTGCCGTGGGTCTGTTCGGCCACCAAAAGATCTACAAAACCGGTGCTGAAAACATCGAAGTGGTAGGTGTTCTTGATGTGTTGATTCAGCGAAGCTGAATTGAATTGGGTAAGGACAAACATCCGTCGAACCCCGGAATTCAGACAGTTGGAAATGGGTATATCGATGAGCCGGTATTTTCCACCTATCGGCACGGCAGGCTTTGAGCGTTTTTCTGTCAAGGGGTACAAGCGAGACCCTACGCCACCTCCCAGGATAAGACAAACCATTTTAATTACCATGTTGAATGTTGTTTTATTTTATTTGCAAGTATCGCTTTTACCAATAGACCTAACAAAAATTATTTTTGATAATTCGAAAATATTTTAAATTGATTCAGGATTTGAATTTTTAATGTCGCATCAAATGATGCCTTTTAACTTTACTGCTTTACATTTTAATTTTGGTCGATCCGAGAGCACTTTTTCAGTGTCTGTAAATAATGGTGAATACCCTGCTTTAAATATACTGCTTTTCACCGAAGTGCCAACTCCTCATAAATTTTTATATAGGCCTGTGCAGATTTTTCCCATGAAAAATCGACCTTCATAATGTGACTGCGGAGGGTTTTGAGCGCTTCTTTGTTTTGAAACAAATGCGCTGCCCGGAAAACGGCAAAGGCTGCTTCATCCGTAGAGAAGTTGGCAAATCGAATGCCCAGCCCATCCTCTTCTTCGCCAATATCGGTGATGGTATCTTTCAAGCCACCCACACTGCGAACGATTGGCACTGTGCCATAGCGCAGGGCATACAATTGGTTCAAACCGCATGGTTCCACCCTTGAAGGCATCAACAAAAAATCCGAACCCGCGTATAGTTGGTGCGCTAAGCCTTCATTGTATTCCAGGGAAAGGTCAAAAAAACCACTATACCGATGCCGCAGTTCTTGAAAAATTTCGTGCAGGCGAAGGTCACCCGTTCCCAATAAAATGAAACCTGCCCGAATTCCGTTTTCTCGAACCCTTTGCACCATTTGGGGTATCAGGTCAGCGCCTTTTTCCCCGACAAGTCGTCCGATAAAAGAGATTAGGGGAACATCGGGAACAATGTTGAAGCGTTGAAGAAGGTATTTTTTATTCTTTTCTTTAAATGTTTCGATGCTTCTCTTTAAAGGATGCTCGATGAAAGCATCCGTTTTTGGATTCCAAACGGCAGTGTCGATGCCGTTGAGAATGCCAACCGATTTGGGGCGTTCGTTGATGATAAGCCTTTCCAAACCGTTGGAATGCTGCCCTAATTCTTCCAGATAGGAAGGCGAGACAGTGGTCAATTTCCAGCAGCATTTAATGGCAGCAGCGAGCGGATTAATACCATTTTTCCAATCTAAAAGTCCACGTGCGCCGTAATCAAAGGGCGGAAGCAGATGTATTTTTTCCCAGCCAAACGCTCCGTGATACATGCCATTGTGGATGGTGAAGACGGTAGGGGTTAGGTGGAGGGAATGGAATTCGGGGCAATGTTTGACCATGAAGGGAATCAGGCCCGTGTGGTGGTCGTGGCAGTGAAGCAGGGTCGGTTTTTCCGGCAAGGAAATGACCCATTTCAATACGGCTTGTTGGAAGCAAATCGCCCGCTCTATTTCATCCTCGTAACCCGAACCGGTTGTATCGGCATAAATTCCGGCACGGTCAAATTTCCCGGGGATAGATGCCACGAAAAGGGGAAAGCCCAGGGCATCGCCGGATACCTGCTGAATGGAAAAAGGAATGTCTTTTTGGTCAAGGCGAATTGAATCATGGAAAACCTCCCGAAATTGTTGTTTTTCGAGCCAGTCCGTTCGATATTTTGGAATGATGACGGTAGAGGGGAATTCTGCTTTGCTTAAATATGGCGGTAGTGCACCGACCACGTCACCTAAACCACCCGCCTTGGCCGCAGGGTAACATTCCATACTGATGTGTAAGATTCTCATTGGTTGATCAATTGGCATTGGTCAAAAAATCATTGGTCATTGCATTCTAACTTCAAAATCATCCCCATCAGCGAGAAAAGAAAGTCTTTTTCTGAACCTTTTCAAATCGGTTAACGAAAGGGAAGTAGAAAAAACGGCTTCTACTTGGGAGGCGCGGTAAAGAAGGCGCCCTTCAAAGTCAATGACAGAGGTGTCGCCGGAATGAAAAATGTCCTTCCCGTCGGTTCCCACTCGATTGACCCCAACGGTAAATGCCTGATTTTCAATAGCCCTTGCGACGAGGAGGTTTTTCCATGCCTCGCTGCGGCGTTCTGGGAAATTGGCTACGTAAATCAACAAATCGTAATTTTCTGTATTTCTACTCCAAACCGGAAAGCGCAGGTCGTAACAAATCAAGGGACAGATTTTCCAGGATTTCCACTGTGTCACCAAGCGTTTAGTTCCTGCTTTGTAAAAATTGTGTTCTTTTGCCAAGCGGAAAAGATGCCTCTTGTCATAGGTTTCGAAGGTTCCGTCAGGCCGCATCCAAATGAGGCGGTTGTAATACGCTCCGTTTTCGCGAGCGATGAAACTGCCGGTAAGGACGGCACCCTTATCCGCTGCTTGAGCAGCCATCCACTGCATCGTTTTGCCCTTCATGTTTTCTGCCAGTTGTTGGGCATTCATGCTAAACCCCGTCGTAAACATCTCCGGCAGAACAATCAAATCGGTTTGATTTTCCAAGCCGGCTAACTTTTCGGAAAACTGTTCCAGGTTCGCATCGATGTTTTCCCAATGGAGTGACGATTGAACGGTGGTGATTCGAAGATCTTGCATGATGGAAGTGGGTGCTTATTTCAAAATGCCCTATTTGCATTTCATTTCGGGCGATGATTAACAAAAAAAGCGGCCTAAAGATAGAAACTCTTTAGGCCGCTTTGGGAAATAATTCAAGTAGAAAATAATTATTCTTCGGTAGTTTCCGCAACTTCTGCAGCAGCTTCTTTTTCTGCTTCTTCGGCTGCTTCTGCTTCTTCGGCTTCTTCGCTTCGCAACACTCTTGGCACTTCAACCGTCGCTATCGGAATTCCGGGTGCGTTGATTATTTCCATTCCTTCGTGGGCATCAATATCGCGTACTCGAATGGATTGCCCTAGTTCGAGATTCGAAATATCTACCAACAACTCATCCACTAAGTTCTCAGGAGTAGTCTTAACTTTTATACGGCGCAAGCTTTGTATCATTTTGCCCCCGTCTTTCTCGCCCAGTGATACCCCTCGGAAGTGAACCGGAATTTCAACCCTTATGGCTTTATTTTCCACCAGTTGTAGGAAATCGAGATGCAAAACATTTTCTTTGACCGGATGAAATTGAGCTTCTTTCAAGATGCAACGGTACGTGTTGCCATTCAAATGAATTTCCGCAATTTTAAAGTCAGGCGTATATACCAGGTTTTTAATTTCCTTGAAAGTTGTAGTGAAGTGGAAAATGTCTTCACCACCATACATCACGCACGGAATAAGCCCGGCATTTCTGACTGCTTTGGTGGATTTTTTCCCCATATCTTCGCGTGGGGTGCCATTTACTGCTACGGTAACCATGACGTAAATCGTTTAATTTTTATCAATATTTGCAACTACTCAGCGGCAGTTTTGCTTTTTATGATTTTTTTCAAAGAAAACAAAACAGCAAAATGAGTCACCAATTTTCAAAAAGGAGCGCAAAGATAGCGTTTTTTTGGGGACTTGCGATTTCCACTCGCTGATTTTTTTGGTAAATTTTATTTTGGAGGCAAACCCGGAACCGAGACTCAAAGTTGAATTACTGAGGCTGGTTTATCTTTCTTTTCTTAACTTTGTGCCGTTTTTGAAAACAGTATGCATTTGTTTTTCTATTGTCAACTCGCAATATATTGATTATCAATATATTGCGAAGATTGTCAAATCTACCAGTTGTTAATTTTTCTCGGAGAAAAAATGGACGTTAAAGGCCAAATAAATCTGGAAAAACTTCCTTCGCACATTGCCATCATAATGGACGGCAATGGACGTTGGGCAAAACAGCACGGGAAGCCGAGGGTTTATGGTCATAAAATGGGCGTGAAGGCAGTCAGGGAGACAACGGAAGCTGCTGCAGAACTCGGCGTGAAATACCTGACGCTCTATGCTTTTTCCACGGAAAACTGGAGTCGTCCGAAGGGGGAGGTCAATGCCTTGATGAGTCTTTTGGTGGAAACAATTAGAAGAGAAATTAAAACCCTCAATAAAAATAAAATTCGCCTCGAAGCCATCGGAGACATATCCGAACTTCCGGAAAAAAGTCATAAAACCTTGCTTGACGCCATTGAAGACACGAGGAAAAACGACCGGATGACGCTGGTGTTGGCTTTGAATTACAGCGCTAAATGGGAGATTGCCAAAGCAGCCAAAGAATTGGCAAGGCAAGTGGTGAAGGGAAGCCTGGACCCAGCGCAAATCGATGAAAATCACTTTTCCAATGCTCTGACTACCAAGGGAATACCTGATCCCGAATTGTTGATTCGCACGAGTGGCGAGATGCGAATCAGCAATTTCCTGCTTTGGCAAATTGCCTATTCGGAATTGTACTTTACGCCCGTCTTCTGGCCGGATTTCAATAAAAATGAGTTGTACAAAGCTATAATCGATTACCAGAACAGGGAACGGCGTTTTGGAAAAATAAGTGAACAATTAGTGACCTAGTGTCGTCGGCAGTTGGCAGTATGCAGGTAATTCGAACCTTTTTTCTAATAGGATACTGCTCACTGTAGGCAACACATGATTTATAATTAGTGACCAGGATATACAACCAAGCCTATTCTATACGACACCTTTTCAAGGACGGTTTTTTCACGGACACCCGGCCTATGCGGCTGCGAATTATTTTTGCCTTTTGAAACAGTTTTTTTTGGTGCATTCCTTAAGTTTTCCATTAAACGAAACGAGTTATGATTGCCCCATTTCTAACCCCCGGTTTGTATGTCATTTGAACAATGAAGTGTTTGCGCATGAGAAATTTATATACGCTCTTTTGTAGTGTTTGCCTTCTTTTCGGCTTGTTTGCGGCCACCCCTTTATCGGCCCAAGAGGCAAGGGACAGCATTCCTGTTTTAGATTATTCCAAACCGAAGGATTTCGAAATTGGAGGAATAAAAGTTATCGGTGCTCAATACAGCGATGAGGCTGCCATTATTTCCATTGCCGGCTTTAAGGTGGGGGACAAAATCAGGATTCCCGGTGGAGATATTCCCAAGGCGATTAAAGCACTGTGGCGTTTGCGTTTGTTTACCAACGTTAAAATCTACAAAGAAAAGACGATTGGTGATGTGATATTTTTGCAAATCGAAGTGCAGGAACGGCCGCGTTTGAGCCGTCATTCTTATAAAGGAGTCAAAAAAGGCATGCACGATGATTTGAATGAGGAGGTAAACAAATACCTTTTAAAAGGAGGCATTGTCACGGAAAGTGTAAAAGTAAACGCACGGGCGGCTATCGAAAAAATCTATATTGAAAAAGGGTATTTTGATGTCAAAGTCAGGGTAGATGAAATCGTCGACTCCACCCGAATCAATTCTGTCCGGCTTGTCTTTAATGTCGATAAGGGGAAAAAAATAAAAATCAACGACATCACTTTTTCGGGCAATAAAATGGTGAAAGCAAAAAAGCTGCGCAAACTTCTTGAAAACACCAAACGGAAAAGGAAATTTCTGGCGGGTTCCAAGTTAATCAAAAAGGATTACGAAGAAGACAAGGGAAAAATCATTACCTTTTACAATACAATGGGCTATCGCGATGCCAAAGTCATCAGTGACAGCATTTGGAGAGATAAACACGGAGAACTGAGGGTTAACATCGCGCTGAATGAAGGCCACCAATACTTTTTCAGAAACATCTCCTGGAAGGGCAATTCCATCTACGATACGGAAACCCTGGCAAGGGTTTTAGGCATCAAAAAAGGGGAAGTGTATAACCAGGAATTGCTGGATACGCGCCTTAGTTTTAGCCAGGAGGGGCGGGATGTGAGTACCTTGTATATGGACAACGGATATTTGTTTTTCCAGGTGGATCCTGCCGAGGTAGCTATCGACAACGACTCCATTGACCTGGAAATCAGGATATTTGAAGGCCCGCAGGCTACCATCGACAAGGTGGTCATCAAAGGCAACGACCGCACCCATGAGCACGTGATTCGAAGAGAATTGCGGACCCTGCCCGGAAAAAAATTCAGCCGTTCCGACATTATCCGTTCTCAAAGAGAGATCATCAATCTGGGCTATTTCAACCCGGAAAGCTTGGGCATCAATACGCCCGTGAATGCGCAAAGAGGAACCGTTGACATTGAATATACCGTGGAAGAGCGACCTTCAGACCAATTGGAACTATCCGCCGGATTTGGGGGTCGAGGCAGGGGAATAATCGGCACCCTTGGGGTGTCTTTCAATAACTTCTCGGTGCGAAACATTTTCAACAAAGAAGCCTGGCGTCCATTGCCACAGGGCGATGGGCAGAAACTTTCTATCAGGGCACAGACCAATGGCCGGTTTTTTCAATCTTACAACGTCTCTTTTACAGAACCCTGGCTGGGGGGCAAAAAGCCCAATTCTTTTACCGTAGCCGCGTTTATATCCATCGTCACCAATGGCTTTACCGGCGCGGGTGCAGGAAAATTTGTCAACACGGGTTTGACTATCAGCCTGGGTCGGCGACTGAAATGGCCGGATGATAACTTCATTGCTACCACCGCCATCGACCTTCAAAACATTTCCCTGAATAACTTCAATCGAACCATCTTCAGAACCGATGACGGTCAACTGGTTTCACAGGGGAATTTCCACAATTTCAGCATCACCCAGACCATCGCCCGCAACACCATCAACAATCCCATTTTCCCACAAGAAGGCTCGCGCATCTCCTTGTCTGTTCAGTTGACACCGCCTTATTCATTGTTCAACAGTAAGAACTTTGACGAGGTGGGTGTGGAAGAAAAATTCAGGTGGTTGGAATATCACAAGTGGCGCATCGATGCGGAATGGTACACCACCATCGTCGGCAAATTAGTGGTGAAGGCGCAGGCAAAATTTGGTTATGTCGGTGCGTACAACAAGAAGATAGGAACCTCCCCATTTGAACTGTTCCAATTGGGAGGCGACGGCTTGAACAACCAACAATTTGGAGCCTTTACCGGAACGGACATCATTTCCCTTCGAGGCTACGACACCCGCGATTTGGAGAATAACATTGACAAGAACACGGGCGGCATTTCCGCCACTCCTCTTTTTGATAAATTCACCCTTGAGTTGCGCTATCCTATTTCTCTGAATCCAAGCTCTACCATTTACGGCTTGCTGTTCGCACAGGGCGGAAATTCCTGGAAAAAAGCACGCGACTTTAATCCTTTCGACGTCAAGCGTTCCGTCGGATTTGGCTTGCGGGTATTCCTGCCGATGTTTGGGGTGCTGGGCTTCGATTATGGCGTTGGCTTCGATAAACCCGACGGGCAGAGTATGGCCAAATTTAGCATCATCCTCGGATTTGAACCCGAATAGGCCCATCTGACAAATTGCAACTGTTAGTTGCAAAAAATAGAATAAAATGGTGAACTGGCGTGAAGTCCCTTTTATTCGATTGCTTCTTCCTTTCACTGCCGGAATATTACTGGCAATACAATTTAATTTCGCGCTCCCTTTTTTCCATTTGATTTTATCAGGTCTTCTCCTCCTAGCTTTTGCAATTGGTAGAAAGAGGGGAGGGTTTCGCCTCCGATGGCTTTTTGGCGTCCTTTTGAATTTGCTTCTCCTCCTGTTGGGCTACCAATTAACATGGCATCACAACGAGTTGAACCACCCGAATCACATAAGCCATTATTTGGCGGAAAAAAATCTAATCATCGGAAAGGTTGACAAGATGCCGGTGATAAAGGAGCGGGTGAAGATTCAATTGGCAGTAAAGGGAATCTCCGCCAATTCGGACAGCATTCAACAATGTATCGGCAGCGTTTTATTGTTCCTTCCAAAAGATACTTTCAGCGAACAATTGGCTTATGGCGACCTGCTGATTGCCAAAGGGAAACTCGGCGAAATCGAAGCGCCCAAAAACCCGAAGGCATTCAATTACAGAAGATATCTTTTTTTTCAAAATATTCATTACCAGTCCTTTATAAAGCCGGGTGATTGGAAATTGCTGGATCGAAACCACGGGAACTTCCTTTTGAGGACCGCCTTCAAACTTCGCAGCCGATTCCTCCAAATTTTAAAAAAACACCTCCCGGCGGAAAATGAATTCAGCGTTGGGTCTGCCTTGATTTTAGGGTACAAAGATGAAATAACGGATGAAATAAGAGCTGCTTATGCTGGCACGGGTGCAATGCACGTGTTGGCAGTTTCCGGCTTGCATCTTGGGCTAATTTTCCTGATCATCAATGCCTTATTAGGGCTCATAAAAGCGCACGGCCGCCTTTGGGAGTGGACCAAAGCGGTCATTCTGTTTGTGAGTATTTGGACCTTTGCCCTCCTGACGGGCGCTTCTCCCTCCGCCCAGCGCGCCGCCACCATGCTCAGTTTTCTCATCATCGGTTTGGCTTTGAATCGCACTACCAACAGCTACAATACCCTGGCGGCTTCCGCCTTTTTCCTCCTGCTTTTCAACCCCTATTTGGTCACGAGTGTGGGATTTCAGCTATCTTATCTTGCGGTGACCGGCATCGTCTTTTTCCAACCCAAAATAACTGCCTGGTGGAAAATCAAAAGCAAATTCGGGAATTACCTCTGGCAGCTCGCAGCCGTTTCCGTGGCTGCACAATTGATGACCCTTCCCCTCCTTTTGTTTTACTTCCATCAGTTTCCCATTTATTTCTGGCTGTCGGGTTTGGTGGTCGTTCCTGCGGCGGCGGGCATCCTTAGTTTGGGGCTGGCACTTTTTCTCGCAGAATCCTTTTTCCCTTTTGCCAGCACTTTTATGGGTACTCTTTTGTATTGGCTGATTGGGGGGGTCAACAAATGTATTTTTTTGATTCAGCAACTCCCCGGTGGATTAATCACCGGGATTTGGGTCAGTTGGCTGGTTGTTTTGTTGCTTTATTTCCTCCTGGGAGGGGTCATTGTCACCATCAATACCAAGCGACTGAAAGGGATAGTGTTTTCCCTCGCGGTTTTGTCCACCCTGAGCGTCGGCTATTTCTTTGCGAAACTAAGACAATATCAAAACAAGGAAATTATCGTTTATCACCTTTACAAAAAGACGGCCATTGATTTCATCGACGGAAAACATGGCTATGCCCTCGTCAGTGAAGGGATTCCCGAAAGGACGTTGAATTTTGCGGTTCAAAATAACCGTTGGGCAGCAGGGATGAAGGATTGGCAAACCTTCTACTTGGAAGACACCACTGCTCGTGTTTTGGATACCTGGTTTTGCGTAAAGGGCTTTGTCCAGTTTTACGGTAAAAAATTGGCTATCGTCAGTCAGCCTTTTTCGCCAACGCTAGGTAAGAAAATAAAAGTCGATTTTGTAGTCGTCCGGAACAACCCTTCCATCTCCATGAAAGAATTGTCGGAACGGTTCGATTTTGAAGAAGTTGTATTCGACGCTTCGAACGGGAAATGGAAAGTTTCGCGCTGGAAGGAGGAATGCGCCAATCTGGGAATTACTTATTACGATGTGGGGAAAAACGGGGCTTGGATTTTGAAAATTAACGGAAAATGATGGAAAGAGAAGATGCAGTTGGGCAGCAGGCTGGCAGGCTTCCATATCGAAGGAAATATTCTTTTTTTGCCGTTCCAACCCCATCCAATCATCTTCCTCGGAATCCTGCCACTTTCGATCCGCTAATTCTGCACATTACCATTTGGTGCGACAAGAATTCACTTGAAATATTGTAAGGAAAGTTCCCTCTTCCCCGACTATACGGAGGGGATGATCCAAAATAGTTGGTGTAATTTAGACAAAATTGACGATTTACTACGAGAAATTTCGGAGAACACCGCTTTATTAATG
>CAZJYF010000065.1:0-11902 GCA_964549665.1 uncultured Saprospiraceae bacterium | reverse complement strand
TTCTACGAAAAGAAATATTTTTTTTGGAATTCGTTGTTACAAAGACCTTCCCTAATCGCATCTTCTCCCTTTTGAAAAAAATAGTTCTCCAAAAACCACACCATCGAGAATTTTTTTGAGCGTATCTTCAACTGACCAATGAACCTTCATTGACCTCTGGTCACTTATTTTTCAAGATGCTCCAAATTTTCTCAAAAACCCTCGTCAAAATCCGGCGGTCTTCGGTAATGATGTTACCCGTACCCTGCATTTCCTGCCGAAAACCTATCCTTCGACCGTAGGTAGTGGAGAGTGTATCCGGCAATTCGATGAGGAGTTGATAAGTTTTATCATTCGGAACATCCGCAATCGACCTGACCCGCCCATTCAGGGTGCCGAATTCCTGATAAGGGTAACCCTCGAGGCGGATGTTTACACGCATGCCCTCTTTCACCTTTCCCGAACCCTTCAGCGGCAAAATTGCCTTTCCGATAATCTTTCCAGAACCTTCTGCCGGAACGATGGTCATCACTTCCTCGCCCTCTTTCACGAACTGTTGTTCGCTCCAAATTTTCGCCATGGAGATGGCGCCTCCGATGGGGGCTTTGACGAGGAATGACTTTTCCCAGGCTTCAATTTCACTTTTCAGCCGGTGAATGTCCTCCCGGATATTCAACTGCTTTTCGGCGTGCCCATCCCTGCGTTTTTGCTTCAAATCCGCAATCTCAACCTGCATCTGTTCAATGCTTATATTGTTGTTGATAATCTCCTTCCCGGTGTCTTCCAGCCGCCGTTTGTATTGGAGGAAATTGGTTTGGGCTTTTTCCATTTCTATTTCGCTGCCAGCGCCCTGTCTAAAAAGCTTTTCGTACCGTTGAAAATTCTTGTGGGCAATTTCCAGTTCGTCTTCCAGGTTCCCCTGCTGTCTTCGGAGCGATTGGTTGAGCCTTTTTGTTTGACGGATCTGTTCCTCCAGCGCCTTTATTTTCAGGAATGGGGCTCTCTTTTTTAAAAAGAAAAGATAGTCCTTGAAATTCTGAGAAAAGGAAGAATAGGACTTCTGCAAACTGCCAAGTGAAAGGTTTTTCGGAAAACGGACTTTTTGAAATTGCTTTGGTTCATTCAACTTTTCAAGCGAAGCCAGAAAAGCTTTCAAGCGAATGACATCTTTTTCCTTTGCCGTATTTTGAAGTACCGCCAGAAGTTGCCCTTTCGCGACCTTCTCGGCGTCTTTCACTAAAAGTTGATTCAGTTTCCCACTAGCTTCGGCAACGACCCGAATCGGCGGGTTGACGGTGGTCAGGGTCACCCTCGTCGGAACAATGTCGGGATAGCGGACAAACCAACTTATTGCCAACAGCCCGGTAGTTGTCATTAAAAACATCGTGATGCCCCAATGCAAAAGCCAGCCGGGCGGGTTGCCCATGATAGCCTGAATCTGATGCCGTTCCGTCAGATGGATGTCTTCCGGTTTTTGTATAAGTTGAGAATCAGCCATTTATGAAATTTCAAATTGACATCGAGTTAAAAATAAAAAAAATTACTCCCACACCACAGGTAAGCGCAATTCCGAAAAATATCCACCCGCATGATGTACTTTATTTTTGGCTATCACGGCATCCTTTTCATCGTAATTATTGCCACCGGTATTCAGGTTTCGCTCAAAACGGGGGAAATTGCTGCTCGAAATTTCGATGCGAATTTGGTGCCCTTTTTTGAAAAAATTGCTCGTCGCCATGGGCGTCATTTTCAGTTTATAAATTTTGTCCTTTTCCATAAAAACCTCCTTATCATAGCCTTCCCGATAGCGAGCGCGTTGGATGGTTTCATCCAAATTATAAGCCGTACCGTCTGGATATACATCGATTAATTTAATGGTAAAATCGGTGTCTTTGGCATCGGAAGAGACGTACAGGGTCGTTTCGATAAAGCCCGTCAGTTCGACTCCTTTTTCAAGCGGTTCGGTGGAATAAACCAAAATATCGTTTCGAGTCTCCATTTCCTGTTGGTCAAAAGCGCCGCCATGTACTGCATTTCCCGTGCAGCAGACATTGCCGCCATGCGAAGGGACGGGGTTCAACGGATTGTAGGTAAATTCATCCGGGGGTTGATTTCCCCCGGGTTTGGCAAGGCTAAGTTTTCCGTCGCCGAAAAGGCTATTGGCGCGGCCACTGCTCGACAAATAATAAGTAGTCATTTGAATATTTTCAGGTGGAAAAACCGCCGAAGTTTGCCATTTATTTATGCCCATGGTGTAATACTGAACTTTGGGTGTGTTTTTCAAAAAACCCTCCCTTTTTCCCTTGAGCCAATAGTCAAACCAACCGTAAATTAGCTCGTCATAATTCAGCCGGGCATCTCCCACATTGCGTTCGCCAACGAAGGTGTTTTCTGTAGCCCGAGTATAGCGGCAATGCAAAGTAGGGGCAATGACCAGATATTGGTTGTTCGCCACTTCGGGGTCTTTGGCATTTTGAATGACGTGATTCACCAAAGCCAAATTTGGGCTTGTGGACACATCGTACCACGACACAAACCAATAACTCGGCACTCCAAAAGGCATGTTATCGTGATAGAGCCCACCTTCATACCAGGCAGGGTCATTGGGCTTTCGCCGAATCATTTTGTCGTAAATACCTTTTGTACCGTTTACATTTTTTATGATATCGGAAACGGGCAAATGCGCCAAAGCCTTTGACCAATCTACCGGAGGCGCCTCGGAGGCCAAATCGTAAAATCGCGAGATGCGAATCAAGTCTTCCTGCGTTGCCCCCTTCGGCACCCTCGGCCGGAAGGCATCATTTTGCACGCTGTACAGCCAGGGGGTAAACAACATCTGCTGCGCCCCTCCTCGATACCAGTTGCCCTGTTCGTAATATCCTCCGATTCTGCCGACCCCGGCGCCAAAACCCTGAGGAACCATCGCCGCATGGGCAGGATGGTCTAAAGCTGCCACCCCCATTTGCCATTCTGCGGTGGAAGAACAACCATAGGTGGCGATTTTCCCATTGCACCAAGGTTGCTTGGCCATCCAGGTAAACGCATCGTATCCATCGGTGGTGGGGGTGCCCAGGATGTCCCATTCCCCTTCGGAAAAGTAGCGCCCCCGCTCATTTTGCACCACGTAAGCATAGCCTCTTTTCACGGCTTCGTAAGCCCTTTGTTTGGTGCGGGTGCGCTCCTTGCCATCTACCCAAGTGTTGTAATTATACGGGGTTCTGGAAAAAATGATGGGAACGGGTTGGTCGGTATTGGGACGATAAATATCCGTTGCCAGACGAATGCCATCGCGCATGGGCATCATTACTTTTTCATCGATGATCGCGATATCTTCCAACTTTTTGGATACATCAACTTGTGCGTTTGCGCTCTGAAAATTCAAAAGAAAGAGTAGCGTGAGAGGAATTAGTTTTTTCATTTTTTATAATATTAAGAATTTAGTATTTCAATTAGAATCGCCTTTTATCCCACAGCCCAGTATCCCGTGGGAGCCTTTTCAGAATATGATCCTTTGAACCAAAATTCTGAATCCAAGAGCCTCATTTTTCGAGCAGCCTGCCATAGGCGGCAATGTGCCGGGCAATGTATTTCCCAATCACATCAAATTCGAGATTCACCTGTCCACCCAACTGCAAATCTCTAAAATTGGTATGTTCAAAGGTATAAGGTATGATGGCGACGGAGAACGATTCTTCACTAGGTTCGACAACGGTGAGGCTGACACCGTTGACACAAATGGAACCTTTGTCCACCAGCAAATACGCCGGTTT
Source organism: uncultured Saprospiraceae bacterium (assembly GCA_964549665.1). Taxonomy (GTDB): domain Bacteria; phylum Bacteroidota; class Bacteroidia; order Chitinophagales; family Saprospiraceae; genus CAZJYF01. The sequence continues at coordinate 8,153 of CAZJYF010000065.1, read as the reverse complement.
TGGCTGGTAGCGGAATCGAAAATACCAACTGCCGGCCAAAGATTCAATACCCACGCAACTACCCGTAGTATCTACATGCCCCTGCACCAAATGCCCGTCGAGGCGGGCACTTGCAAGCATGGCTTTTTCAAGGTTGATGGCATCGCCGGGTTGAAGCTTGCCCAAATTGGTGCGCTTCAGCGTTTCTTCAATAGCGGTGACCCGATGCGTATGATCTGCCAAATCCACCACCGTCAGGCACACGCCGTTGTGTGACAAACTTTGGTCAATTTTAAGCTCGGTTGAAAGGGATGATTCAATCGTAAAATTTACATTCGTACCCTCCTTTTCAATTTTTTGAAGGGTGCCAACAGCTTCAATTATTCCAGTGAACATAGGATAGTTTGTGGTCTGCGATTCGTAGTTGTGGAGCCAACAAAAAAAACATCAAATCTCTTACCGGGTACCGCGAATAAGGTCAATATGACCTCTCAGTATCTTCTTTGCGGGAGTAACCCCTGAAACTCGTTGCTCAAAAACTTTGCTAATGTAATAATATGTTCCATCAGGAAGGTCTTCTCCGCTCTTGTTTTTGCCATCCCAGTTGATGTGGGGATCCGTTGTTTCATAAACGACCTGCCCCCAGCGATTATAAATTTCCATTTCGACGCGTTCGATAAAACAAAACGGGAAGGGAACGAACAGGTCGTTGTGCGCATCGCCGTTGGGGGTAAAGGTGTTGGGAAGGGTGTAATTGGGGCAATTGTCAACGCAAAAAATGTTGCTGAATCTGCTTTCGTTGAAAAAGGTATCCACTGCAGTAACGGCATAGCAGCCGGCAATTCCTCCATTCGGAGGGGTATGACTGAAAGTGGTGTCGGTGGAAGGTTCAATTTTGGCAACCAACTGAAGTTCCTGCCCTTCGGTTTCAGCGAAATAGACATTGAAGAAAACGACGTCGTCCGTTTCGTCGCAAATGTTGTTGGGGTTGGACCAACTCAGGCGGTTTACAAAGGGAATGTTGCTGTCGCAATTGATGTTATCGTCGCAAACATTTGTCACCGTAAGAACAGGCGGACAGGGGGGGATTGAATCCAAAGGGATGCCGCAGGCTTCCTGAGAAAGGTTGATCAGAGGGCTTGGGATACCCTCGATGCCGTAGGAACCCCTAGCCTTGACAAAGTAGCAAAATTCCTTCCCATTCAACAGCCCTTTATCCGAATAAAACGGTTCGGTGACGGTCGCAATAGAGTCATAACTATTGTTGGCATTTTTGCGCCAGACGGAGTATTCAAAATTATCCCAGGGCACGTCAAAATCCCAAAAAAGGTTATTGGTTTCATCGGTTGAAGCGATGGACAGGAAAACCGAAGATGCAGCGGGGGAGAAGCCTAGAGGTTCGACTTCCCCATTGACAAAAAAGGCCACCTTGTAACTGTAACCGTTATCCATGGTATTCAATTCAGGCGCTTCATCATTGAACTCGTTTTGGTTCAATTGGGCAAAGGAAGGGCTGGAAAAAGATGCTCCCGGCACAAGGTTAAAATCTGCCGGTGATAATCCGGTGCCACGCGAGAGTTCGTAGCGGTAAGGTCCGCCATTCAGTATAGTATCTAAATCTTCGGCGAGGGGTTTTGTCCAACGGATCAAAATTTTTCCGTTAGCCGGTGCCGTGGCTTCAATGCTCACGTTGGTTATCAAAGGCACATCGCGACTCAATTGAACGCAGATTTCGTCAGAGGGCAAACTCTCGACGATGTTGAAAGGCTTTGGAGGGTCCAGATCGGTCAATTTGGCAAATTTCGCCAACAGCCTGTAGCAATACGTCCGTCCTCTTTCCACATCTGTATCCTTGAAGAAATACCGCCCATCCACTTCCATCCTCGTATTTTGTTCTATCTCGATATAGCCTTTGCCTGCTAAACCGGGCGTGCAGGTGTCAATTGTAAACTGATTGCTTCCTTCCCGCCGCCAAACCGAGAACCCAAAAAAGAAATCATTGGCTGCATTTTCACAAACGTAAGGTTTCTCCCAGCTTACATCGACAAAAGTTCGGCCGGGCACTGCCTGTACATCCTGGGGAGCCGGCCCCACTACTTTAATGCGAACGGTCTTTAGGGTCGCTAAACCTGTCGTATCGAAAACGTCATCGATGGCTTTAAAAATGATGGTGTAGGGTTGATTGGAAATATGCTCGCAAGTGGTTTGCCAACGGAAGGTTTTCACCACCGGTTGGCTTTGATATTGTGCGCTTGGATTGCCAAATGGCCGCCACAATTCCCGGTCATCGGCCGGGCTGATGGGGACTTCGAACGGACCGCCTAAAGCGGACAACTTTACCTTGTCTCCTGCGTCTGGATCTGTAGCAGTGACTTGAAATTTCACCACTTCGCCTGCCACGACACAGAGTTCATCAGGCGCCTGAATATCCGGGGGCAGATTTTCTTCGCAATCTTCCACCCGAATCTGCATGTCTCTCAAAACCGTATCGATGGGGAAGCCATTGCGCCACGAAATGATTATCATGGCAATATTGTATTCTCCTCTCACTTGGGGGTTGTCCCACACGAGGTCTCCCGTTATTTCATTCAAATTGAGCGTACTTCCGTCATTGCCCTGCACGTCGGGTGGAAAGGTGTAATTAGGAACAGGCACATTGACAGCCTGCAATGGCTTGACCAAACGGTAAGAAAGGCTGTCTCCATCCAAATCAAACGCATTCGGATTGTGGACAAAAGGCTGCCCGATGCAGGCAATGTCAACCGGAGGCTGTAACAACCTCGGCGTATTGTTGCACCCCTGAAATTGAGGATTCAAAAAAGTATAAGTTGATTGTATATGAAAGGGCACATTGACCGAACCGGGGGGGTTTACATTTAAAATACCATCATTCCGGTTGGGGTCGGTCATAGAAATTTGGTAGGTATTTCTTCCGGGGTAGGTATGCTCGGCTATGTAAAGATTAAATTTAATATTATTTGGCAATTCTTCCCCCTGCGGCGCAAAATTGGGGTTGGGCTGTGGTCCGTTTACCCGTGCAACCCGTTGGCAAAAACCATCGCCCCAACACAGGGTCAGGGTATCCCGGTCAGCCGGCACACTACTCGTCTTGGTATAGGTGATGATAGTCGCCCTCAGCGTAAGACTTTCACAGCCGTTTATTTGTTCCAGCACGATTTCTCCTGCCCGGTTGTGGGTAGCAAAAGCCGCTTGTTGGAGTTGAAACAGAAAAAGTAAAGCAACGAGAAAACGTAAATATTTTACCATGACCCGATATTGAACAAGTTGTTGCCGAATTGTTTGTGTAAAATTTCCGGGAATTCATATTTCCCATCAAACAAACTTTCCAGCAATTCTAATCTACCACCAAAATAAAAAAAATAAAGCGGGAAAGAAGAATGAAATTACAGTTTATGAATTATTAATGACGATTTTTTTTCAAAATCCACAGGATTAAAACGAAGCGAGCCCATAAAAAGTTTGTGTTATAAGAGCCACCAAAGGTTTCCGATTCAATCGAAAATATTCCCAGCCTCATAGATATCCTTTCTTTAAAAGAAATAGCTAATCAATTGTGCGAAAAATCTACTAAATTTGTCAGTAGGTCAATACGTCCTCATTTTTACTTTTGTCACAATTGTCAGGCAACATACATCGCCTTTTTTTACATTGGTTATCAGTAACTTGCAAAAATATCTTTCTTACATCCAAGGTCTTTCAGCTTTCGACAAAAATATTAACTGCTTCGAAATTAAAAACCGGTCATGTCCTCTGTTTTCAACCATACTATTCCGTTTTCCGAATCCGGCGTTTCCATCATTGTATTGGCAGCGGGGGCATCTTCCCGTTTGGGACAGCCCAAACAATTGATTGAAACCAAAGACGACCAACCTTTGATAGTCGATTTACTTGAGAAGGCATTGTACGCCAAATGCGAATCGGTAATTGTCGTGTTGGGTTCAACCGTCGAATTAATTCGTCCAAAAATTTCCCATCTTCCCGTTCATCAGGTTTTCAATTCCAGGTGGCGGGAGGGGGTAGGAAGCTCTGTCAGTGCAGGCATTCGTGCTCTGATGGAAGGTCATCCGAAAGCAAATGGGGCGCTTTTTCTGCTGTGTGACCAACCGTTGGTGTCTGCGGGTTTGATGAGAGAAATGCTCAAAAAATTTGGGAAAACAGAGAAGCCTTTGGTAGCTTGCAGATATGGAGGAACAGTAGGCGTTCCGGCTCTCTTCGGAAAGCAATTTTTTCCAGAACTTGCTGATTTACAGGGATATCAAGGAGCCAAAAAAATAATATTGAAACATCAGTCCGAAGCTGAATGGATTGATTTTCCGGAAGGTGTTTTCGATATTGACACAAAAGAAGACCTTAAAATTTGGAAGGGAAAAAATTAATTAAACCGACCGGATTGATTATTCACCATCTAAACGGTTACGATAATGCTGTCAAGCAATTGCTATCCGTTGCATCGGGAAGAAAAAAAATCCTTTTATACGGCGAAATCGGAGCTGGCAAAACGACTTTTGTCCAAGCCTTTTGCCGTAATTTCGGTATTCTTGAAAATGTCACAAGCCCTACTTATTCTTTAGTAAATGAATACGCCTTCACGAATGAAAAAGGCGAGGAACAATTTATTCATCACCTCGATTTGTACCGCCTGAAAACGGAACAGGAAGCCTTGGATATTGGAATCGAAGACTTTTTGTACGACGATTTTTACTGTTTAATTGAGTGGCCGGAAATTGTGGAACGCATCGTACCGCCTAGCCCCGTCCGAATTAAATTGGAAATCATGGACGATTCCTCCCGAAAAATTTTATTTTTGTAAAAATCACTCTCAAAATACTCAACATGTACCCATGGTTGAACTAGAAAGGAAATTGCCGGAAACGGCTGGGAAAAATGAAATTATTTAATGACCAAATTTATTATCGTACTTTCTGACTGTCAGTACTTTACATTATAAATTTATCATTTTACATTTCTTTAGAGGTGCATGCTGCCAACTGACAAACTGACGAATGAGCGAATCGAGCAAGAAAATCCACATCCCTCGGTCTTTGACGGAAAGTCAACTTCAGCCCCAAACGGAGACCCTGCAGATTCAACGAAAGCCGAACCATTTGGTCATTGGCGTTCCGAAGGAAAGCACTTTGCAGGAAAACCGGGTAGCTTTGGTTCCCTCCTCTGTAGCCACTTTAGTTGCCAACGGTCACCGGGTGATTGTGGAAAAAGGGGCAGGGGAAAAATCGTCCTATCCCGACCACTTCTATTCCGAAGTGGGTGCCGAGATAGCTTATGACAAAAAAACGGTTTTCAAATCGGAGGTCTTAATAAAAATTGCACCTCCGACCCTGAAAGAAATAGATTTGTTGTACCCCAACCAAATTTTGATATCGCCGCTGCACATCCCCATTATTACAGAACAATATATCCAAAAATTGCAGAAAAAAAGGGTGATTGCCCTCGCCATGGAATACATTCAAAACGAGAGCGGCAATTTTCCAATAGTTCGCGTCATGAGTGAATTGGCGGGTTTGAGCGCCATGTTAACTGCAGCAGAACTTTTGAGCACTACCAATGGTGGTAAGGGAGTTCTTTTGGGCGGCATTTCCGGTGTCCCTTCTGCAAAAGTGGTGATTTTGGGGGCGGGCATAGTGGCGGAGTACGCCACGAGGGTCGCATTGGGATTGGGGGCAGAGGTCCGCATTTTCGACAACAATGTTTACAAATTGATGAAAATCCAGCGGCATGTCGGCCAACAACTCAATACCTCCACCCTAAATCCGCTGCAATTGGAAAAAGAATTGCTGACGGCCGATGTCATCATTGGCGCCATCCACTCCAAAACCGGAAGGGCGCCTGTCGTCGTCAGTGAGGATATGGTGCTAAAAATGAAGGTGGGTTCGGTCATTATTGACATCAGCATTGACCAGGGGGGTTGCTTCGAAACCTCGGAAGTCACTTCCCACGACAACCCCACTTTCGTCAAACACGATGTCATCCACTATTGCGTGCCAAATATCGCCTCCAAAATTTCCCGCACCGCCTCCATCGCCGTCAGCAACATCCTGACCCCCATCCTCCTCATGGCAGGAAATACCGGCGGCATCGAAGCCCTGCTTTTCGAAAAACACGGACTCCGAAACGGCGTGTACACCTACAAAGGCTGCCTGACAAATAAATATCTGGGCGAACGGTTCAGTCTCAAGCATACCGAACTCGATTTGCTGATGACTTCTGATTTGTAGGGAGGGGAAGCATGAATGCTTGCGAAAGCTTTCCATTCGCTAAATTTTTGACGCAACAACTCTATGATATTGGGGGGTTCTTTTTTTGAAAAAATCATCATTTTTTATAAAAATTCATTGCAAAAGAAAAAACTCAGAACACCTTCGCGTTATTCTTGAAGTCGTTTTTAATCATTGAAACAAAATGCCAGAACAAAGGAAGACCTTCCAATGTGCGGACGTCATAGCCGTAGAAAATACTCTACTGGTTGAACGACGGAAAAAGCTTTTTGGAAAAGAAGCAGCCGGCAAATTCCAAGAAAACAAGTTTGGCATCGCCCTATCCGGGGGCGGCATTCGATCTGCGATTATCAATCTCGGTTTTCTGAAAACGATGAATGCCTTCAAGATTTTGGAAAAAGCGGATTACCTCTCGACTGTTTCGGGCGGGGGCTATACCGGTTCCTACATTCAGGCGACCCTTAAAAACAAAGGCAGCTACGAGCATCTTTTTGACCCCGAAGAAATAGAATACATGCGCAAGCACGGAGATTACATGATTCCGGGCCAAACCAAATTGTCGAAAAGTTGGAATACCCTCGTTCTCATCATCAGCTATCTCAGCAGTTGGGCGATGAGTTTGGTCAGTCCAGCCGTGGTCATGCTTGCGGGCTTTTTGATTTACAAAATGGTCGTCGTTTTAAAACCCTTCGACTTTGAGGGCAACGCCAAGGAACCGGTGATCCTGGCCTTGTTTGTGTTTTTGGGCGTGGTGGTGATCCATTTTTTTGCAAACCTCCTATTTGATTTCAACCTGGAACTTTCCAGGCGGTTCAGTAAAATTGAATCCGTGGTTGCCGGGTTCATCCTCCTCATCCTGCTGGTGGTTTTTCTAATCAATTTGGATGAATCCCAGAAGGAACTTTTGGAAAGAGTAGACATTCCGCTCGCCATCGGCAGCCTCGCTTCGCTGCTCATCTTTGGGTTATTCATCAACCCGAACTCCCTTAGCTTCCATCGTTTTTATCGAAATCAATTGGCGAATGCCTTCCTGTTTCACGCGGGGGAGTGCAAAAATATGCGGCTCAAAGACCTTTTCAATCCTTCCGGGAAAAAAGCAGATTACCTCGCCCCATATCCGCTCATCAACACCTGTTTGAACCTTCAAAATCCTGCGGGCGATGAAAAATTCAAAGGCGTCAAAGCCAGTGATTATTTTTTGCTCTCGCCCCTCTTTTGCGGAGCAAAATTGACAAATTACGTTTCCACATCCGAATTTCCGGGATTCAGGCGGCTGACCCTGCCCGCAGCTACAACCATCTCGGCAGCGGCGGTAAACCCCGGCATGGGCAGGTATTCTAACAAATTGCTGAGTATTTTAATGACCATCTTCAATGCCCGTCTTGGGTTTTGGGTAAACAATCCATTGAAAAAAGATTCCAGATTCGTCGTTTGGTGGCCCAATTATTTTTTCAAAGAACTCCTTTCCAAAATAGATACCGCTAACAAGAAACTCAACATTTCGGACGGTGGACACATTGAAAACCTTGGCGTATACGAATTGCTGCGCCGAAAGTGCCGACTCATCATGGCTGTTGACGCCGGGGCCGACCCCAGCTTTTCATTCGCCGACCTCCAAAATCTAACCATCCGCGCCCGCAACGAATTGGGTGTTGACATCAACTTCCGCGAGGGTCAGTACCCCGAAGATTGCATTCGCCCCAAACCTTCTTCGGGTTACTCCGGACAACGCTTCGCCATCGCCGACCTCATCAAAATTTGGGAAGAATTTGAAGTGGAAGACGAAACCGGAAAACCCTTCACCTTCGCGAAAAATATCGCCGGGAAAGAACGCGAATTTCGGGTAGAAGCCCTTGTCAACTATTTTTATAACAAAAAGAATGTCAATTACCTCAAATTCAGAGTAGATATTAAGGTGGA
>CAZJYF010000064.1:0-11947 GCA_964549665.1 uncultured Saprospiraceae bacterium | reverse complement strand
GTATTGGGGGGGAGGGCAACATTTCTTTTTATTACGTCTCCACTTTAAATGTTTGCACGACCTGTCACAGCACTTCGCCGGATGTGACCGTCACTGTGGAAGCGGTTCCTCACTTAATCCCCGTGCCAGCGAGTGAGACTGTTTGCAGTGGAGAAGCGACGAATGTTTTAATGACCACGAATCACAGCGTTCCGGCTAACGTCCAATTCGTTTTGACGGGTTTTGATGTCTCAGCGGCCCCCAATGTGGCTGGAAATACCTTGACACCGGGAACGGTGTCAGTCCCAAATACCATCTTAGTGCCGGGTGATATTTTGGCGGAAACCTTGACGAATAGCGGAACTTCCTTCGAAACGGTGAGATACATCTTCACGCCCGTCCGAACGGACGGATTACAATGTGTCGGGCCACCCGTTTCGATTGCAATTACGGTGGACCCGCTCCCCGATTTGGTTCCCAATCCTACTAGCCAAACCATTTGCAGTGGAGAGGCTTTTTCCATTGAAATGACTTCCAATACGACACCGGACCTCGGATCGGTTGACCTGGAGTTTTTGGTCACGGGCATTACTTCTAATCCAAATCTGGACGAAGCCAATACCATCATGCTCAATCAAACGGTTTTGCCATTGAACGGCTTTTTGTCGGAAACCCTGACCAATTCTTCTGCCACCCCTCAAACAGTCACCTATACCCTTAGACCGCAATTGAATTCTTCCCGGACAAATCCGGCAGTCCCCACTACCGCTACCTGTTTTGGGGCGACGGTGGACATTACCATCACGGTTAACCCGACGCCAACAGCTACGGCTTCGGTCACGGGACCAAACCCGATTTGTCAGGGCGAGAGTACGACGGTTGACGGAACGCCTTTAACCGGTCCTGGGCCTTTTACCCATTTTTGGGAAGTTATGATCCCTCAACCATCGGGATTTACCGGAACGGGCACCGTGGATGGAGCACAGACTTCTACCAATCAAATGGCCACTTTCTTAGCCGATCAGCCTGGGATGATTCGACTGCTTTATACGGCATCTGATGCCAATGGATGTCCTTCGGCACCGGTTCCAATCGATTTGGAAATTCATCCGAACCCCGTCGTTGGTCTTTCAGGTGTTTCGAATTTATGCCTCGAGGGAATGCCAGCTACTTTTACCGGCACCCCAACGGATGCCAATGGCGTTTTTACCACCACTGCCTCGGCGGGTTTGACGGATAACGGAGACGGCACCGCAACTTTTAACCCCCAACTTTCCGGAAACGGAACATTCGATATTACTTTCACCTACACCGATCCTTTGACCAGTTGTACCGCTTTTATTACCCAAACTTTTGCGGTAGATGTCTGCAACACTACCGCTTCATTGATAGACCCTTGTAGTTGCCGGGAATCAAGCCCGGGCTCGCAGGGAAATGCCACGACCCTAACCGATGGACAATTTGAAGAAACAGTCCGCATTTTTGCGACAACAGGTATCCCCTGGCATATCGTATCTGCCTCCGGCTTTTTTGACCCCTCAAGCCCACAGCCTCCGCTGTTGCCCACTCCCATTGCTACCGGGCCCTCCGGTGTAATATTGACGGAGGGACCTGCGGGGGTTTATAGTCTTCTTGGGGTTCATGTCGATGCCTTGGGTTACACCATAACCCTCACCAATGGAACAGACACTTTAACGGCTTCCAATACTTGTTTCTACCCCAATCCAACCATCACGGATTTGCGGGATGGCTATTGCACCAACAATGTTCCGGTACCACTTACTGGAGATGCAGCCCCATCGACCGGGACGGGGATATTTGATATTTTGCAGTCCGATGGCGTGACGGTTGTTCAGTCAAACGCGACGGTTTTTGACCCGACTCTTTTGCCCATCGGCAATTATGTGGTGCGCTTTACCTTTGATGAGATGCCAGACCTAGCGCCATGTACGAACTGCAATCCGGGCTGTGTGCAGGCGGTTGAGCAAGCCGTAGCAGTTGTCGATGCACCGAATACCATAGTTTGCAATGATTTGGTCAATGCTACCCTTGGCACGGATTGTTTGGGAGTCATTACCCCCGATATGATTCTCGAGGGCGATTCTCCTTCCTACGGAATTTTTGATGTCGAAATATTTGACGGGTCAATCAATTTGGGAAATACGGTGGGCGCTGCTCAAATAGGCAAGACTCTTCCCGTCAGGGTTACGGAAAATTGCAACGGAAATTTCTGCTGGGGTACCATCCTGATAGAAGACAAAATGGCGCCTGTTTTTGATTGCGTTCAAGATACCGTTCGAATAGGTTGTACGGCTGATTTGAACGCCGTTCCTCCTCCTGTGGTGACGGATAATTGCGAAGTTCCCATCACCCCGATTCTTATCGGAGACAACATCACCAATTTTGGATGCACCGGCCCCGACAGCGTCATTCAGCGAGTCGTTCGATTTTGGCGGGCAGAGGATTCTCAGGGTAATATGAGCACCACCTGTCAGCAGGTCGTTGACATCGTCCGGTCTTCACTCGACCAAGTGGTCTTTCCTTTGAGTTTGGACGGCAACGCCTTGCCTGCACTCGATTGTTCCGTTTCAAGTACAGAACCTTCGGTCACAGGCTTTCCATTAGTGAACGGACAAGCCGTTGACGGCACCGATTTCTGTGCTTTCACGGTGTCGCATCAGGATTTGGTTTTCAATTCCTGCGGAGGCAGTTTTAAGATATTCCGGACCTGGACGGTATTCGATTGGTGCGCCGGTTTGATTTCAGGCGTCAATCCTGCGGAGACCATTCAAATCATAGAAGTAGTGGATAACACCCCCCCTTCTCTTTCTTGCCCTGCCGATTTAACCGTTGGCGCCAATCAAACAAATTGCACGGCTACGCAAATTTTGCCTATGGCCACCATCAGCGATAATTGTTCATCTTTTACCGTTACCACGTCCTCCGTGGCAGGAAGTAACAATCAAAATGGCGGACTACTGACCGATTTGCCTTTGGGCACCGTTGAAATTACCTATACGGCAATAGATGATTGCGGGAATACGGCTTCCTGTACCATGAACCTGACCGTGATTGACGATATGCCACCCGTGGCTGTTTGCGATGAATTTACCATTGTCACCCTAAATGCCGTTGGTGTGGCTGGGGTCAATGCAATGGTTTTCGATGACGGTAGCTTTGACAATTGCACCCCGGTTACCTTTGATGTCAAAAGGATGGACGATCCGGGCGATTTTGGTCCCAAAGTGTTTTTCGATTGTACGGATGCGGGCAGTACCGTGACCGTAATTTTGCGGGTAACTGACCAATTTGGCAATTCCAACAATTGCATGGTCTCTGCGGTAATTCAGGATAAAATTGCCCCTGCGATGACTTGCCCTGCAGACATTACCATTGAATGTACATTTGACCCCAATGATTTGAATATCACTGGCAATGTAGTGGTAGATGGTAATTGCCCCGTCAACACCATTAGCATGCAGGATATTTCAAATAATGTGAATCAATGTGGTGTTGGTTTTATCGTCCGGCAATTTACTGCAGAGGACGCAAGTGGCAATGTTTCGACCTGCAATCAAACGATTACTATTGTCAACAGCAATCCTTTCGATAGCACCGACATTGACTTTCCCCAAGATTTTTTCACTGCAGATTGCACCTCCGCTGCTTCCTTGAGCCCGGACAGTTTGCCCACGAGCCCCGTGAATTTCAGCCGCCCTTTGTTTCAGCAAAATTCTTGTGCATTGGTCGCAGTTGCGGGTCCCTTTGACGAGATTCTAACCGTGACAGATACTGCCTGTTTTAAAATTTTGCGAACGTGGAAGATTATGGATTTTTGCCAATCTGATACGGTTTTGTTTGAGCATGTGCAGGTTATAGTTGTGATGGATACGCTTCCTCCGATTTTGACCTGTCCGGCAGATTTGACGGTCGATATTACGAGCATCTTCTGTGTGGCAGATGTCACTTTGCCGGTGCCGGTAGTTGATGATTGCAATCCAAATGTCTCCCTCAGTTTCAGCGGCGATTTGGGGACTGGCCCGCTTCCCATGACGATTCCGAATGTTCCGGCAGGGGTTTATAATGTGATATACCATGCGGATGACGGTTGTCTTAATTCTTCAAGTTGTCCTTTCCAGGTGACAGTGCGGGACGGCAAAAAACCATCTCCCCTTTGCCGGCAATTAGTTACGGAATTGATGCCGACTTCGGGTACGATTACGGTTGACCCAACTATCTTCGATGCGGGAAGTACAGACAATTGTCCGGGTGTATTGCAATTGTCTTTTTCCGCCGATGTGAACGACACCCTGAGAACCTTTACTTGCGATAGTCTTGGCGTTAATACCCTTGAAATTTGGGTGACCGACCCAGCCGGGAATCAAGATTTTTGCGTAACTCAATTAGAAATTCAGGACAACACGGGCGTCTGTGGCGCCCCTCAAATTGTGACGATTGGCGGCACGATTGAAACAGAGGAAAACCAAACCGTGGCACAAGTGGATGTGGCCGTCAACGGCAGCGCTGACCCCACCGCCCAAACGGGAACTGCGGGCAGCTTTCTTTTTGAAAATTTGCCTGCCGGCGGCGATTTTACGGTTACGCCAACAAAAGATATCAATCTCTTGAACGGGGTTTCCACTTTTGACCTTTCGTTGATTGGAAAACATATTTTGGGGATAACCCCACTTTCATCTCCTTATAAAATGATTGCGGCAGATGTCAATAATTCAGGGACTATTTCCACCCTCGATTTGGTTGAACTGCGGAAAACGATACTGATGATTGACGACCATTTTCCAAACAACACTTCCTGGCGTTTCATCGATGCAACTTACGCGTTTCCGAATCCTTCTAATCCATTTGGGGAAGTATTACCCGAAGTAATCAGTTTCAATAATCTCAATTCTGATGCCGTGGAGACGAATTTCATTGCCGTAAAAATTGGGGATGTGAATGGAAATGCCAACCCCGAAAATTTCTTTGGCAGCGACGATAGAAGCGGCAATAGTCTTCCCCTCGAGGTAGAAAACAGGTTGCTCAAAGCAGGAGAGGAAGTGGAATTGGAATTTTCAGTGCATGATTTTCAATATCTGGAAGGCTATCAATTCGCGCTTGAATTTGACCCGAACTCATTGCAGTTCATTGAATTCGGACAAAATGGAGTTGCCACTGCAGAGAATTTTGGATTGACGATGCTCGAAAGAGGGCTAATTGCGACAAGCTGGAATAAGATGAATTTTGATGACTTTGCCACTGCTTCCCTGGATGCCAAAACCGTTTTGTTCAGCATTCGTTTTCGGGCAACCCAAGAGGTGCTAATCGAAAATGCGCTGAGCATCAATCCGGCATTTGTGCATCCCGAAGCCTATCGCAATCCAATTCCGGGCATGGCAGGTAATTCGGAGGAAATCGAGCAATTGAAGGTTCATTTGCAATTTGATGCCCCCGCCCTTCCCGATTTTGAATTATTTCAAAATCAACCAAATCCATTTTATTCAACGACCACTATTTATTTCAACCTTCCGGAAAATAGCAAGGTGAATCTGAGAATAATGGACCTGTCCGGAAAAATAGTCAGGGAACAGTCGGGCTATTTTGAAAAAGGAATCGGATCTTTCACCCTATCTGCCAAAGACCTGGGTACTTCCGGCGTCCTTTTTTATCAACTTCAAACGCGATTCGGCAACCTGGTCAAAAAGATGGTTTTGTCAAAATAAAATTTATAAATCCGGTAACGATACTCGATGTTATCGTTTTCCCTGCCCTTGCTGAATTTTTTTCAGCAAGGGCTTTTGGTTGAAAATGTAAGGGAGGTGGTGGTGGTTTTCGTCGAAGACGAGGAAATTGTAGGTTCGGACTGCAAATCCTCACCAGCAGTTTTTTTTGTGGAGGAAGAAGAAAAATTATACGATTTTTCTTCTTCCTCCGCTAACCGCTCGTTAAAATTTCCGATTTTATGCGAACTATCCTGGTCGTCTCAGACGAGTAGGGGAAATTGGAAGAACGAAAAAAAAGCAGCATCAAACACTCACCGGGGGCGTGCAGGTTATTATTAAAATTCGTATCTTTCGACAAATAATAATTATGACAGTTGTTATCAAAAGAAATACGGATAAGGCAAGTATGAGAAAACTACTTGAAACATTAACAAAAGAGTGCAGGTTTGATGCTCAAAAGTTTTGTGGAACTTTGAATTTGAAACGACCCCCACTTGAAATTCAGAAGAAAATGAGAGATGAGTGGCAATAGTCTATTGATTGACACCAATATAGCTCTTTACCTTTTGGATGGGGATGAAACAATTGCTGAACTCCTCAGTGGTCAAGAAGTCTATATTTCAGTTATCTCAGAATTGGAACTTTTGGGTTTTCAAGAATTAAATGAAAAAGAACTCCTGTTAATCGAAGAATTTCTTGGCAATTGCGTTATTGTTGAATTGAACCAAGCTATAAAAGATATAACGATTGAATTAAAACGCAATCACAAAATAAAACTTCCCGATGCAATAATAGGAGCCACTTCGATATACATGAACATCCCATTAGTTTCTGCCGATAAAGGATTTGAAAAAATCTCAAAACTACAGTTCGTCAAATACGATATTTAAAAGGCTTAAAAGGACTATTGCTTCCTGTCAATATTCGTCGCTCGCCTCCAGCGAAAGAAATGGGAACAAAAGCAGAATCAAGCACTCGCCGGGGAAACCCACTCGTTATATTTTTCCATTTTGTACAAACTATCCTGCTCGTCTCAGATGAGCATTGTGATACAAGAAATTATCGTTTTCCAGCCCTTGCTGAATTTGTTTTCAGCAAGGGCTTTTGGTTGAAGATTACTTGGGCCAAATCAGTTCGCAAAAATCATCCGCTTCGAATCGAGGATGGCGCCGTCAACGACGAGGCTGTAAATGTAAGTCCCCGTGGCGCCGTAACCGTGGCGGTACAATTCTTCATTTAGTCCTTGATTCAGGGCGGTTGGGATGCGCATTACCTCTCGTCCCTGAAGGTCGGAGATGACGATAAAGGCAGATTCGTGTGGCATTGGCGCGTTCACAAAAAAGCTGATGAGAGTGGCTTCGTCGAAGGGATTCGGCCGGTTTTGCAACAAAGTCGCCACCTTTTTGGCAGCTTCCGGTCTTGCTTCGTTTACTCCTGTGGGAAGGCTCAATTCAAATTTTTCTTTGGTGAAAAGGCTTTCAATGCCATTGGCGTCAACCGCTGCAACGCTGTACCGCGAAAGCCCGGAGCTGTTCGGAATCGTCGCCGTTTTGGTTCCAACCACCGTATAAATCGTATCGAAGTCGGTCATGCCCGAGCGTTCGAAAATGCGGTAGTGATTGTAATCGAAGGGGTCGGTAATTTCAACTAATATAGAGTCATCTCCTGCTCTAAAGGCATCAAATTCAGGAGTTTGCGGCCCAATGGCGACCAGGCTTGCGGCCACCCCGTTTATGACGGCATTGCGGGCGAGGTAGTTGAAATCGACAAAAAAACTATCGATGACCAAATCCTCGTCGGTATCTAATCCCAGGACGTCGCGGGAAGTGTGTTGACGATCAGTGTAGTTGGGGTCACCGACCCCGGCGTTTCCGTTTTCGTTGGCAGAGGTGAAGCGCATGGCGGCGAAGCCATTTTGCCGGAAGGGAATGTGGTCGCCACCGCGCCCTCCGCGATCTTCTGCAGACATTATGCTCAGCAACATGGGTACGGAAACCAGGTTCTGCAATTCTTCCTGATACTCCAGTTTGATGAATCGGGACAATTGTTTGGGCTTCCCACTCGCCGAAAACAAACGAACCTGCGTGCTGTCGATATCGTTTTCGCCGGGGCAGGAAGGCGGCGAGGAAGTCTTACCGCAAATGATGCCGCCGACAATGTCATTGTTCAGCACTGCTTTGACCCCAATATTTTTCTGCGACGCGTAAAACGCAAAAGCCCCCGCGCCGAACAAGCCTTGTTCTTCCCCGGTCGTCACCATAAAAACGATGCTGTGAGGGAAGGAAAATTGGCTCATTACCCTGGCTAATTCGAGGACCAATGCGGAACCGCTGCCGTTGTCGTCCATGCCGTGGGCGGTGCAGTTGGAATCGCAAAGCCCTTCACAACGGCTGTCCAAATGCCCTTCAATGATGATAATCGAGGGGTCGGAAGCATCCGTTCCCGGAAGGATGGCACAGGTGTTGCGGTGTTGCCCCATGCCACAAATGTTTTGGTCAAATTGCAGGAAAAAAGGAAGCAGGCGGTCCTCGTTGTCTGCGCTGATTTTTTGAAATTTTGAAAAAGCCCACCGGCGGGCAGCTCCGATGCCGTTCGTCGCAGAGGAAGTATCCGAGCCGGTATTCCGGGTTTCAAAAATATTCATCTGTTTTAAATAGGATTTCAAAGAATCGGGGTTTACCTGTTCGTTGATCATCATTTTCAGGATTTCCGGTTGATTGATGACGGTGGTGGCTGCGTAATCGGCTGGATCGTAGTTGCCCAGCATAATGTCTTCGGCAAGCGGGTTGGTAGGAAAGATGTTATTTTGTCCAAAAGTTAGCTGTGTGAGAAAAAACAAAACGAAAAGGAAGGTGAATGTTCTCATGCTGATTAGATTTTTGTGAAAGGTGAAATTGTGAAATAAGTCATTGACCAGATGGGTCATTCGTCATAGGTCATTGAAAAACAAAGACCATTGACAGCTACTAAGTTAGCAGGTAATTTTGGATTAAACAAAAGGGGGTGGCAATTGGGGTCAGGAATTCATTTGGTTTGAATCGGGATTTTCAGATTTGTCGAATTTTAAATCCTGTAAATCTTCAATTCCTGCGAATCCTTATTCAGACAAGAGATACAGGTTGACAAATGACCCTTATTCTCCTCCGGAACTTAGCCTCATTTTCCTGTTGTAATACGCCAGAGCCATCCGGATTTTGTCATAGCCCAATTCTCCATTCAAGGCGTCAAAAATCTCTTTCATTTTGAAGGGTGGTTCGAGTGAAGGCAGTACGTCGAGGACTTTTTTTACCTCTTCTTTGCTGACAAATTTGCCCAATTGGATATTTTCGCCGCGCTCGTATAGGTAGGCAAAATGCGAATAGATCGTGATTGGACTCAATTCCCGTCGTTGGGCAATTTGTGCAACATTCAGTCCCTGTTTGTACAACTGAAGCGTTTGCAAATAGGTGGCGCCTTTGGTTGCTACGCCTTCTTCTTTTTTCTTCAAAATAAAATCCTGGATGGCCTCGAGAAAAAAGCGACCGTATTCGCGCAATTTCACCTCGCCTATTCCGCTGATTTGATTCATGGCTTCCATATTGGCGGGTCGTTCGGCGGCCATTTCTTCCAAAGTGGCATCGGAAAAAACGATGTAGGGAGGCAGTCCGTTTTTCCGGGCGATTTGAAGCCGTAAGTGACGCAGATGTTCGAACAGTTCGTTGCGAACGCGGTTGCGTTCGCTTTTTTTTCGTTTGAGGGCTTCGCTTTTTGCCTTTTCAGCTTCCCGCCGCGTTCGAATCGTTTCGACGTTCACCAATTCCACCTTTTGTCCGTCGAAAAGAACGCCTCGGCTGGCCGCCGTCAGTTTCACCTTATTGTAGTCGTCATAGGCAATGTCGATTAAGCCCTGATTGAGCAATTGCTCGAGGTAGCTTTGCCACTCCTTGTAACTGTGGTCTTTGCCCGTGCCGTAGGTTTTTATGCGATGATACCCCCAACGAAAAAGGTCTTTTCGCTGTGAACCCCGCAGCACATCGATGAGCATTCCCGAAGCGACATTTTCCTTCAGGCGGGCGACGGCCGAAAGCGCCATTTGCGCAATTAGGGTTCCGTCTATTTTATCGGGCGGGTTTTTACAGATGTCACAATTGCCACAATCTTGCTCTAAGTTTTCACTAAAATAATTGAGCAATACCTTCCGCCGGCAGGTGACGGAGGTGGCGTATTGATACATTCGTTCCAGCTTTGCAAGTTTGATTTCCTTGTATTCGCTTTCGTTGTTTTCAAACATTTCCCGCAAGGCGATGACATCGCCAAAGCTGTAAAATAGCAAGGTCTCTGCTTTTGCCCCATCCCGTCCGGCCCGGCCAATTTCCTGGTAATAACTTTCGATGTTTTTGGGCAGATTGTAGTGCATTATCCAACGCACGTTCGATTTGTCGATGCCCATGCCGAAGGCAACCGTGGCGCAAATGACCGGCGTCACATCATTGGTAAAATTTTCCTGCACCTTTGCGCGTGCTGCGGCGGGCACTTTGGCATGGTAGAAAGCCGCTTTGATGCCATTGTCCAGCAATTTGGCACACACCTTTTCGGTGCTGTTTCGGCTTAGGCAATAGATGATGCCCGCTTGATTCGGACGCTCTTTGATGAAAGAAATTATCTGCTCCATCCGGCGCTGTCCAGGCCGCACTTCCAAGCTCAAATTCGGGCGGTCGAAGGAGGCGACGAAAAGCGCCGGGTCCTCCAATTCCAATTGTTTGACTATGTCTGTTCGGGTCGCTTTCTCCGCCGTGGCAGTCAGGGCGAGGGTAGGGATGTTTGGGAATTCTTTTTTCAAAAATTTCAAGCGCGTATATTCCGGACGGAAATCGTGCCCCCAGGAAGAGATGCAATGTGCCTCATCGATGGCCAGCAAATTTACCTTCACCTTGCGCAGCAGCGGCAAAAATTCCTGCGAGCAGATTTTCTCCGGTGACACATAGACCAAATCCAGCTTCCCGTAGAAAATATCGTCTTCCACTTGCCGCTGTTCGGGATAGGTCAGGGAACTATTCAAAAAAGCAGCCCGGATGCCATTTACCCGAAGGGCTTCAACCTGGTCTTTCATCAGGGAAATGAGGGGCGACACCACCAGGCAGGTGCCTTCTGTTGTAATGGCGGGTATTTGGTAGCAAACGGACTTTCCGCCACCCGTTGGCATCAACACCAAGGCATCCCTCTTGTCGGAAACCGCTTGAATAATCTCCTCCTGCATGGGGCGGAAGGAGTCGTAACCGAAGTATTTTTGGAGGGCGTTTAAGGGAGTCATTGGACATAGGGTCATTGGTCAAAAGGTCACGGGTCATTGTGTCATTTGGTCAAAGGTCAGAGTAGGAGTTTAATGGGAAAGATTTTCAAGACCTTTCACATTTGGATTGCCTGGTGCATCAGGAACGAAGTTATTGACCGATTAAATTTTATGCAAGTATTTAGTAACCAGCTACTTACAAAAACTTCCAACTGCTTACTGCCAACTGGATTATGCGGCATCTTTCTTTTCTACTTCCAGTTGTTTGTGCGATTTCAAATACGCGTTCGGGTCGTGGAAAAGCGCCCCTTCGGGCAGCCATTCCCACATGGGACCGAGGTCGTTTTTAATGTGCTGCAAAAAGAAGGCAGGCAGTTCAGTGGTTTCTCCGTCGAAATAAGCAAGGAAGGAGGAATCCTCCCGAAGATGGCGCCGGATTTCCTTGTAATATTTGAGCCTTCCATGACCGGCATTGGATACCGCCCGAAGGAAATTCACCAATTTTGGACTTGTGCCCTTGTTGGCTCGCAGGCGTTTGATGATGGCTGGCCATGAAAAAGTATAAGCTGTCAGGTCAATTACGTGGTCGTAGAACTCGGGCCAGCTATAATTTTTTGGCTTTAGGTTCATGCAATGGAAACTGTTCAGAAAATGGAAGGGGAAAGGAAGTACGCGATTATCCCGCTGATATTCGAGATTTAGGGGGGCAGCCTGCCCGTAGGAAGTCAGCAGGGAATAGCCCGGAAAAGCACCGGGGCACTTATCGATGAATTTTTTCGAAAGCTCAAATGGCAGTGTACCGGCATCATTGTCCAGCCCCAACACGAAATTGGTTTGTACGTAGGGAATGTAATCCAGTACCATATTGACGTGTTCTGATACCCTGTTCAGTTTTTCCAGCCCTTCTTTTTGGCCAGTTCGGGACTTGTTGCCCAAATCAAACCAGGATTCTATCCCCGGCAACATCCCCCAAAATCCA
>CAZJYF010000063.1:0-11952 GCA_964549665.1 uncultured Saprospiraceae bacterium | reverse complement strand
TTTATACCACAAAGGAAAAATATTGCTCCTTAAGCAGAAGAAGAAGCAAGGTGGCAACTACACCCTCGTCGGCGGGACCATTGAAAACCGCGAATTTGCCATTGAAAGTTTAATCCGCGAATGCCAGGAAGAAGCGGGCATCGTTCTCAAAGAAAAACATTTGCAACTCGCCCATGTGCTGCACAAACGCCTCAACAACAGGCAACGCATGACCTTGTACTTCAAGGCTTCCAAATGGGAAGGTAAATTCAAGATCGGCGAACCCGAAAAATTCAAAAGCGTTGCCTGGTTCTCTTTGGACGACCTTCCCGAAAATCTCACCGAAACGGTGCGCAAAGTTTTGGAAGAATACCGGCACGGCCGTCTCTATTCCGAATTTTTAAAATGACCGGAACAAAAAAAAAGGCTCTTTACTTTAAAATGGGTAAAGAGCCTTTTGTAGTGCATTAAAGATTTAGCTATTACTTGTCGTTGCTAACCAATTTCACATTGTTTGAAGCGCTGTTGTTAGAAGCTTTGGCGCCAGCCCCCTGGCAGCCAGGATGGGCAGCACAGGCTGCTTTTTGCGCCGCCGTACAATGGAAAGACTTGGATGGATTCGAAACCCGCGTGGCTTTCGCCCCTCCAGCTTGGCAGCCGGGATGGGCAGCACAAGCCGCTTTTTGGGCAGCAGTGCAATGGTTAGCTTTCGATGGATTCGAAACCCGGGTGGCTTTTGCGCCAACTCCCTTGGTACATGTCTTTTGACTTTGTGGCGATACATTTATGAACTTACCGGTTTCGGCTGAATATTCCACATTGGTGAAACTCACTTTGCCGGTTTTGCAGTTAACCTCCCGTTTTACATAACAAATCTCTCCTGTTTTGGAGCAAATTTTTTCCTGAATATTGTAGTCCAAAGCGGCAACTTTTGCGGCAGAGGTTTTAGCAAAAGGGCATTGCCCGTGGTTGGCAGCTTTGGCTTTATTAGCATGAGGACATACCTGAGCGTTTGAAACAAAAGCAAACAGACCAAGGAAAGAAAATAAAAGAAATACTTTTTTCATGTGATTGAAATTTAGGAACGGTAAAACAATAATTTGCAAAAAATGCGATTTGAAATTTTTCGGTTTGGGAGGGTATTTTTTCAAAACCTTTCAAAAATAGGCATGTCAGAGGTGGCATACAATGCTGCTTTCAATCTTTATGAATTTTTTAACTTTTTCTTAAACCTTTGCCAATCACTTTCGCATTCATCAAATCCCCTTCGCTTTTTCCAAATTTTTGACCTATTTTTGAACGAAAAGGTAACGGGAAAAAATTAGAAAACAGCTATATCCCTCAGGGTGATTTTAATAAACACCTTGAATTAGCCAAAAAGAGAATCGCATGTCTTATCAGAAATTCTTTCTTTTCATCTTCACTTCTGCTATTTTATTCCAAAATTGTTCCACCACCAAATACCACCCTGAAAACTTCCCCGAATATTTGCTGACCTTCGGCGAAGGCGGTGGTTTCAAAGGAATGCAAAGGGAATATGTGCTACTGGAAAATGGACAGATTTTCAAAAAAACCAAGCCCGAAGAATTTTATACCGAACTGGAACCAATCCCTGCCTCTGAGGCGAAAGATTTTTATGCCCAATTGGGCGTGCTGCGCCTTCAAAACCTCAACATCGAAAAACCGGGGAATCTTTATTATTTCATTCGCTGCACGACGAAAGAATTGGATTATCGAATCACATGGGGCGCTGCCGATTATAACCTTAGGCAAGACATTATGAATTTTTACAAATCATTGAACGAGTTGGTCAAAAACCGAAAGACCCTCCAACGGAAGGAAGGAAAGGGGGTTGCTGAAATAAAGCATGAAGAGAAGAAAAAGAAAGACCCCGCGGGGTGGTAGGGTGTTTTGGTCATTTGGAGGTCATGCCATTAGGGGCGGGTGGAACGATGCTCCACCCGCCCCTATTTTTACTTTTTCTTTTTCCCGAATAATTCATCCTCATCCACTACCCGCACTTTCATTCCTTGCTTGAGTTTTCGGGATATAGCGGCATAGGGTCCGGTAACAACTTCTTCGTCGCCTGTCAATCCGGAAAGGATTTGGATGTAAGTGTCATCCTGGATTCCCGTTTTGACTTGTACCATATTTACCGTATCGCCTTCCATAACGACAAAAACAACCTCTTTCTCCTCTTCGCGGCTTTTTGCCTTGTCGTCTTTGGATTGATTGACCCTTTTTGCTTTGGCTTTCCTGCCTTTGCTAATATCCCGCGTAGTTACTGCCTGGATGGGGATGCTGAGGGCTTCATCGAGCGTTTTCGTGAAGATTTCTACGGAGGCAGACATCCCCGGACGAAATGGATAAGGCTTCTGTGGACTAATCAATTCTTCGTAAGATTTTGAATCGATATTGATGGTTACGATGAAGTTGGTAACCTGATCGGTGGTCAATACAACCGTCCCGGCAGCGCTCGTCATGTTATTTGCCGAATGGGCAATTTTGGAAACGATGCCCTTGAATTTTCTATCGAGATAGGCATCGATTTCAATTTCTACATATTGTCCCAAATTAATACGGGGAATATCGTTTTCACTCACCTCCACCTGCACTTCCATATCGTTGAGGTCGGCAACGCGCATAATTTCGGTGCCACTCATCAAATTGCTACCGACGATGCGCTCTCCTTCCTCCACATTTAATTTGGACACGATGCCGCTCATCGGTGCGAAAATATTCGTTTTTTTCAGCGAAGCGCGAAGTTCTTTTAAGGATGCTTCAGCGCTTTTAACCTGGAATTCGGCAGCCCGTGCACTTTCTTTGGCAGCGCGGATGTTCGCTTCGGCGGAACGCAAATTGGCTTCCAAAGCCTCCACATTGGAAAACGAAGATTCATAATCCGCATTGGAAATAATGCCGTCTTTGAACAATTTAACATTGCGTTTATGAATTTTGCGCGCATTGGTCAACTGGGCAAGTATTTGCTCTTTAACCCCTTTGAAATTTTCAATTTGGGAACGGGTGTTGGCTAATTGGGCTTTGGAGCTGTTCACGCCGGCGATGCCTCTTTCAACCTGCGACTGATAGGTGTCCGGATTAACTTTTGCCAACAATTGACCAAAAACCACCGAATCGCCTTCTTCTACTTCCATACCGACAATCTCCCCAGAAACATCGGAACTTATCTTTACTTCCGTAACCGGAAATACTTTGCCGCTGGCAGAAACGGTTTCGGTAAGGGTGCGGGCTTCCACTTTCTCCGCTTCCACCTTTTCTCCGTTGGGTTGCTCCTTGCGCTTTATTACAACTGCCACCACGAGAAGGACGATGGCTCCAAGCAATACATAAAGCAGGGTATTTTTTCTTTTTTTCTTTGCCATTTTATTTTGAAATTATTCTGAAAAGCTGTCAAAATTGACTCGATTTGCTAAATTCCTAAAATTTAGCAAACCTTATAAATCCTTGGTTTTTAATATACAAATTCAATTCTGCTGGATGTCTATGGCGGTTTAGCAGGCATTTCAAAAAAGGATTCCTATTTAAGTGCCAACTTCTTTCCGAGGTAAAAATCCACAATTTTCAAGCGGAAGAGGTACTCGTATTTCGCCACGATAGAATCCACCGAAGCGATGTCGAAATTGTTCCTTGCAGTGGTGAATTCAAAAGTGTTGATAGCGCCTAACTGGAAGCGTTTCTCCGAATTGTGGAAAGCCGCTTCGGCAGCTTTTTTTGACTTTTCAGCAGCTTCCAGCGAACGCTTGGCGGCCCGGGCGCTGGTAATAGCATTTAAGACATCGGTTTTGAGTTGCTGTTTGGTTTGTTCGCTTTGGATGCGAGCACTGAGTACGTTTACTTGCGCCCGTTCCACTGCCACTTTGTTGCGACCCTGGCTGTAAAGGGGTATGTTGACAGAGAACCCGGCGTTTTGCCCAAAGTTTTGGTCTAATTGGTCGAAGAAGGAAACGTCCGGGAAAGTGATCCCCGTAGAATTGAAGAAAGCAATTTGACCGGGTTCACCATTAATAATAGCATCCGTCGGGGGCCCTTGGACGAGAGTGGCATTGTCCAAATTGGGATTCTGAAAATCTTTTGAAGCGCTCGACCAATTGGTATTTAACCCGCCGAACATCGAGAGCGTCGGGAAAAAGCTCGCTTTTGCCAAATTGACGCCAATATCGGCACTGCGGAGCCGCAATTCATCCGCCCGGATTTGAGGTTGTGTTCCCAAGGCAGCGCTGTATACTTCCCCGAAGGTAATTGCTTCCGGGTCGGCATCTGCCGGAATAATAACCTCCGGGCGTCCAATTCTAAAATCTGCGTCTGGAGGCAATTCCAACAATTGCCGGAGATTGAGGTAGTTAATATCGAGGGTGTTTTGGTTTTGAATGATGGATTGCTCATCTCTGGCAATCTGGGCCTCCACATCCAAGCGGTCGTTTTGCGGCAGCGTCCCTGCCTGAATCTTTTTTTCTGTTTGGTTCAATTGCTTTTGCGACAGGTCAAGACGCCTTTTGGCATTTTCAACCTGTTCCTGCGCCATCAGGATTTGCAGATAGGCATTGGCAATGGACAAGGCAAGGGAATTGAAGGTAAAATCGGCGTTGGCTATGGCAGCTTCGACATCAATATTGCTTTGCCGGACAGCGTTCCGAATCCGCCCACCGTCAAAGATAGTGACGTTCGCATTCAAGTTATAGGAGTTGAAACCTATCCGTTGGTTGCGGAAACTGTTGGTTGTCGGGTCAACGGTTCGCCCAAATTGAAACCCAAAAGTAGAAGTTCCACTGACGTTTGGAGTTCTGGATAATTTGGCGCGTTTTTCCAGGAGCTTCGCATCATCGATATTGTATTTCGCCGATTTCATGGTGATGCTGTTCTGCTCGGCGTATTCGATACATTTTCGCAAAGACCAGGTTTCCTGTGCATTGGAAAAACAGAGAAACACGCTCAAAAATAAAACCACAAGTAGGTGTTTTCTAAGCATAAGCCGAAAAGTTTTTTCACAATTCATATTCCTAATTTTTAAAAGTGATACAATAGTAGGTTAGCACCCCCGGAAGGACGAAAATATTATATCAAAAGTTGCTTATCATGGATGAAAGGCTGTGGAGTCTTGATGATTTTTGTTCTTCAAAAAGACGGCACTCGAATGGGTCAGGCAGGGTTTGAAAAGAAGGCAGCCGGGCTATACCATCGAGTTTTTTGCCGGGGGTTAAGTGTGATGGTGGGGGGCGATTATTCGATTATCCTAAAAAAAGGATTTTGCTTTGACCATCCTCCCTGTCCCATTTTGCGAAAGTACGGTCAAACTCCTGGGTTCCGATAAAAGACCCTGGAAAATTAGGCCGAAGTCTGAACGCAGAACCAAGGTCATTCAAAATAATCTTTCATTTTATCGAAAAAGCCCCTTTCGGATTTGCCAGGTTGGGGTTGAAAATTGGGCATATGGCGCAACTTTTCGAGCAATGCCCTTTCCTCGTTTGTCAATTTTTTCGGCGTCCAAATATTGACGTGAATCAATTGGTCGCCTCTACCATAGCTTTGCACGGAAGGCAACCCTTTACCTTTGAGTCGGAATATTTTGCCGGATTGGGTTCCTGGCGGGATTTTTATTTTCACGCGGCCGCCAATTGTGGGCACTTCTACCGATTTCCCCAGGGCAGTATCCGCAAAATTGACATACAAATCATAAATCAAATTCATATTGTCCCGCTGCAAATGTTCGTGTTGAATTTCTTCAATATTTATCAATAAATCCCCTGGAGGGCCCCCTTTCATACCGGCATTCCCTTTTCCCGAAAGGGACAACTGCATCCCCTCTGCTACGCCGGCAGGGATTTCGATTTTGATGGTTTCCTCGCTATACATTCTCCCGTCGCCTTTGCAGGTGCTGCATTTTGCCGTCACCATTTCGCCCGAACCATTACAGGAAGGGCAGGTAGCGGTGGTTTGCATTTGCCCAAGAAAAGTATTCCGCACCTGTCGGACATAACCCGAACCCCTGCAGGTGCTGCAGGTTTTCACCGAGTTTCGGTCTTTGGCGCCACTGCCTCTACAACTTGTGCAAGGGATTTGTTTTTTGACTTTTATCTTTTTGGTGACGCCGCTTGCGATTTCTTCGAGGGTCAATTTTACCTTGATGCGCAAGTTGGTGCCCCCCTGCCCAGCCGAACGCGGACGAGTTCTTGAAGTTCGGAAGAAGGATTCGAAGGGACTTCCACCTTCTCCGAAAATGTCCCCAAATTGGGTGAATATATCTTCCATCGTCATGCCACCGCTGAATCCGCCCCCCGAATGTCCATCCACGCCAGCATGGCCAAAGCGGTCGTAACGCGCCCGCTTGTCTGCATCACTCAGCACTTCGTATGCTTCGGCAGCTTCTTTAAATTTTTCCTCGGCTTCCTTGTTCCCCGGGTTTTTGTCTGGATGGTATTTTATTGCTAGTTGACGGTAAGCCTTTTTTATTGCCCCTTCTTCTGCGTTTTTGGACACCCCCAATACTTCGTAATAATCTCTTTTTGCCATAATTCAAGGTCTATTTTCCAACGACCACTTTCGCGTGTCGTATGATCTTATCATTCAATTTGTATCCTTTTTCAATGGTGTCAATAATTTTGCCTTTCATGTCTTTTGAAGGGGCTGGGATTTCGGTAATGGCTTCGTGAAATTCCGGGTCGAAAGCCTCGTCGTTGGTGTCCATCGGGTGGAGTCCTTTTTGCTTCAAGGCAGCGTATAATTTTTGGTAAACCAAAGTTACGCCTTCGCTGAACTGTTCGCTGCTGTTTCCATCATCTGCAATTTTCTTTGCCCTGTCAAAATCATCCAAAACGGGCAAAAGGGATGTCATTGTGTCCTGTGCTGCAGTTCGCATCAGTTCCACTTTTTCTTTTATCGTTCTCTTTTTGTAATTTTCGAACTCGGCCAACAGCCGGATGTACTTGTCTTTCAACTCCACCAACTGTTGCTCCATTTCTTCATTTTTTTGTTTCAGCTTTTCTTCCCGGCTGGGCTTGCTCTTTCTTTTTGCACTTTTTCTCCCGTTTTCAGTAACTTTTGTCGCTTTCTTTTTTTCATCTGTTGGCGCTTCGGTCTCTTTGTTTACTGCTTCTACCGAAGGCTCGTTCTCCGCGGTTTTAAACTTTTTGCTCATTCTATTTTTAATTTTTTTTAACATTCCAACTGCCTGTATATCAATATTTTTGCCAGTAGCGGTAAAAGGTCATTTTGTCAGTGTCACACCACCGCCGTTTCCACTAATTCCAGGCTTTTATCCACTGCATTCAAAACGGCTTTTAAGCCAATGGGAAAGGTAACTTGGTTTGAAATATGGCCAAATGGAAAACCGTATACGACCGGAACGCCTAAACCCGAAAGCCGGTCTTCCAGGACTTCCATCAAGGACAATGAATCAGCCCCGATGTCGGCTTCGCAATCGACAAAAAGACCCAAGGCGATTCCGGCTGCTTCCCGCAAGCGATAGGATTGCCTCAGTTGGGTCAGCATGCGGTCAATGCGATATGGCTTCTCGCCGATATCTTCCATCAGGACAATTTTGTTTTTAAAATCCGGTTCGTAATCCGTTCCGGCAAGCGCAGCCAAAAGAGATAAATTGCCCCCCGCTATTTGACCGCTCGCTACGCCTCCAGTGATTACTTTCGCGGAATGGGTTTCTGCTTCCGGCAGCTTGCTTTCCTCCGCGGTGGCGATGCGAAAACCGGCCACTGGGTTCATTACCACTGCTTCAAAATGTTCCACTGAATAGTCGGTGAAATCGGATGCCCCAACCGGGCCGTGAAAGCAAAGCAGACCAGTTTTTAAAAAAATAGCTGCCAGTAAAGCCGTCACATCACTGTAGCCTATCAACACTTTCGGATGTTTTTTAATCAGTCCAAAATCGATGGAAGGCAGCAACCGGCTGCAACCGTATCCACCACGGGCACACCAAACTCCCGCAACGGTTTCATCTGCGAACATTGCGTGCAAATCTTCCAGCCGTTGTTGGTCCGTCCCGGCGTTGAAGCCTCTTTTGGCGCGTATGTTTTTCGCCATTTTCACCCCGAATCCCAGGCTTTCCAGGTTGGTGACAGCTTTTTGAAGATTCTCGTCGGAAATGTAGCTGCCCGGGGTAATCAGACCGATGGTGTCCCCTTTTTTC
The DNA here is from genome assembly GCA_964549665.1 of uncultured Saprospiraceae bacterium. Taxonomy (GTDB): domain Bacteria; phylum Bacteroidota; class Bacteroidia; order Chitinophagales; family Saprospiraceae; genus CAZJYF01. Next base: position 3,815 of record CAZJYF010000063.1, on the reverse strand, counting down.
AAGCGGTGGGGTTTAATTGTCCGTCTTCGCCCTAGTCGCCTTCCATAAGGATGCTTGAAAGCCGGCGCTATCATCCCCATGCCCAAACCTAGGGCGAGCTGTTTTGAAAAAGTTCGTCTATTTGTCATAATGCAGCCAAAAGATGGTTTTGAAAAGGCGCGCAATATAGCAAGGTGTTGGAAAAAATTATATATTTTTTCGAGCTTCCTTTGCTACGGCACCATGCAAGACAGCAGGCGTCCATTAATAAAAAAATTGCTGCGGGCAGCCTAGCTTTTCCCGAACTACTTCCTACCTTGCTGCTAAATTCATACAAATAATTATGACCAATTTTCGAGGAAAAACCACTTTAATTACCGGGGCTGCTTCCGGAATCGGCAGGGCAACGGCTTTGGCTTTCGCCAATAGTGGAGCAAAAGTCGTCGTCTCGGATATCGATGAGGGAGGCGCCGAAGCGACCGTTGGCTTAATCAAGGAAATGGGCGGAGAAGCAGTTTTTATCCGGGCGGATGTTTCCAACAAAACAGATGTCGAACGGCTCATCGAGGAAACCCTTGCAGCTTATAAGACCCTGGACATCGGCATAAATAATGCTGGCATCGGCGGCCCCTTCGAGCCGGTAGCAGATTATCCCGACAAACATTGGGACAGGGTCATTGCGGTAAATCAAACCGGGGTTTTCTACTGCATGAAGGAGGAATTAAAGGTGATGAAACCAAAAGGAAGTGGGGTTATCGTCAACGTTTCTTCCATTGCGGGCTTCAAGGGGCTTCCCAACACTTGTGCATACGTCGCCAGCAAACACGCCGTGTTGGGCTTGACTAAAACCGCCGCCGTAGAATATGCCCGCTACAATATCCGCGTCAACGCCGTTTGCCCCGTTTTTACGCATTCCAAAATGCTCGACCAATTGAAGGACGCGAATCCCGGCATGATGGAAAAGTTGAAAAAAGGCATCCCCCTGCGCCGTTTTGGACAACCGGAGGATATTGCCGACGCCATCCTGTGGCTTTGCGCAGATAGTTCGTCCTTCGTCACCGGGCTTTGCCTGCCGATGGACGGTGGTTTTTTGGCTTAGGAATCGGAAATAAATGACTTGCGTTCTATGCACCAAGCTTATGGTTGTGCGACGCCCAAGTTGTCCTTCTCCTGTCCAACATTCCGATGGGATTTATTAGCCTTACCAAATAATTTCGATGGCATTTGGAGGGAACAGAGATTCGGAAGTTGAAACGGCTAATACCGGATAGGAATGTCAGAAATCATTAACAAAACAGTTAGAATCTAAAAGTCAATGAAAGCACTTCTCTGCAAACAGTTTGGCCCACCCGAAGACCTGATTCTCGAAGACATCCCCTCTCCAAAAGCAGGAAAAGGACAATTGCTTATCGAAGTGAAAGCCTGTGGTGTAAATTTCCCTGACACACTGATAGTCAGGGGTTTGTATCAACTCAAACCCCCTTTCCCCTTTTCACCTGGCAGCGATGTTGCCGGAATTGTGAAGGAGGTTGGCGAAGGGGTGAAGCAGTTCAAGACCGGCGATGAAGTCGTGGCTATAATTGGCTGGGGGGGGTTCGCCGAGGAAGTGACTGCCCCTGTCGAAATGTGTTTTCCCAAGCCGCCTCAAATGCCTTTTGTTCATGCAGCCTCTTTAATGATGGCTTACGGCACTTCTTATCACGCTTTAAAAGACCGCGGAAACTTACAAGCGGGCGAAACCCTTCTAGTCCTGGGTGCCGCCGGGGGTGTCGGACTGACGGCTGTGGAATTGGGCAAATTGATGGGGGCGAAGGTCTTTGCCGCTGCTTCAACGGACGAAAAACTCGCCCTCTGCAAAGAATATGGTGCAGATGAAGTCATCAATTATTCCAAGGAAGATTTGAAAAGCCGTGTCAAGGAATTGACGGCGGGCAAAGGCGTCGACCTGGTTTACGACCCAGTGGGGGGAAGTTATTCGGAAGCGGCGCTGCGGGCAACGGCTTGGAAAGGACGCTTTCTGGTGATCGGATTTGCTTCGGGCGAAATCCCCAAAATCCCCCTCAATTTACCCCTTTTGAAGGGCTGTAAGATTGTGGGCGTCTTTTTGGGTGCTTTTGCACAAAAAGAAGCGGCAAAGAACATGGGAAATATGATTCAATTGATGCAATGGTTTTTTGAAAAGAAAATCAAGCCACACATTCACGGCACCTATTCTCTGGAAGATGCTCCAAAAGCCTTACAAGAAATCATAGACCGCCAAGTGAAAGGGAAGGTGGTGATCGAGTTGGGGCGCTAATTTTTAATCGGCAGCTATGGTGAATTACGCCTCCTCTTCCTCCAAAAGTTTCGTCACATCAGCAAAGGCTGCATAGATGGTACAATAAAAGAAAGGGGCGATGCAAATCACCGCAAGGGCGTAGGCGACGAGTGCCAAACTTCCTACCAGCGGAATGAAACCCACCAAGCCAATCAATAGAAAACCAGGCAATATTACCATGCCTATCATCGTCAAAAACAACCCAAATACAGCAAACCATTCCCGGGTGATTATTCTTCTGCTGGTTTCAATTGCATCCCAAAAATCCAAGCGGTGAAAGACCACGAAAAGGGGTGCCCAGGAAAAAGCAAGACCGAGGTATATCAGAGGAAGGAGATTCAGCAGGATAAGCCACAGTTTCTTTCCCGAAAGGTCGGATACGATTTCCTCCAAGCCCGAAGGTGTATCCAAGGGGTTTTCGAGAACCGCGGCATACCAATCAAAAATCCCGGTGGATTTTATGGCAAAAATGGAGGGAAGAAATACGACGAGTAAAATGATGGAAGTCGTCGCGGTAACCAAGACCAATGGTTTGATGAACTGGAAACCATCGAAAAAATCGCCGAATCCCTCAAACTGCTCTCCTTTTATTTTATCCGAAACGATGTAGAATCCCACTACCAAGGCCGGACTCACCACTAAAGAATAAAGGATCGTTCCCAGGACGGGAATGGCATTTAGAAAGATACTTATGATGAGGATTAGAAACAAATAACCAATAAAGAGAATCGCGTTCTGCTTGTAAATATCCCAGCCTTCCAAGAGGTATTGTTTTATCGGGAAATGGTAACCGTTCAGAATCGAATCTTCTAATCGCCGTCGTTGACTATCGGGCATGTCGTTATAATTTGGGTTAATCGTTGGCGGCAAAGTAACAAGGAAAAACCCAAAAAAAGGGAAGTTGGCAACGTAAAAATTTCTTTTTTTACCTTTGCGGGATGAAAGCGGATCGCCTTGATTTTTCAAAAATAAATTTCGACCCGAATGCCATCCGGGATTTTCAAGACCTTCAAGCCGTTGAATATCAGAATAGTAGCGCCTTATGGCAGACTGCCGAAGAAATATCCATCAAACCCGTTTTCACTTCAAAAGATATTGAAATACTTTTTCACCTCAATTTCGTAGCCGGTACCCCGCCCTATCTCAGAGGTCCCTATAGTTCCATGTACGCCCTGCGCCCCTGGACTATCCGGCAATACGCTGGATTTTCGACCGCCGAACAAAGCAACGCTTTTTACCGGCGCAACCTCGCACAAGGGCAAAAAGGGCTTTCCGTGGCTTTCGATTTGGCGACCCACCGGGGCTACGATTCCGACCACGAGCGGGTTAGCGGCGATGTGGGCATGGCAGGCGTCGCTATTGACAGCGTGGAGGATATGAAGATTTTGTTCGACCAAATTCCACTCGACGAGATGTCGGTTTCTATGACGATGAGTGGGGCCGTTATCCCGGTGATGGCTTTTTTCATTGTGGCAGCAGAAGAACAGGGCGTGCCGATGGAAAAATTGACCGGCACGAT
>CAZJYF010000062.1:0-12167 GCA_964549665.1 uncultured Saprospiraceae bacterium | reverse complement strand
TATTGCTTGTCGGCCATTCGACGCAAAGTGAGCGGCTGGATCAGCCCATGCACTTTCAGTGATTCGGCGAGTTCGTCCAAGGAAGGGGCATCAAATTCCTTCCTCGGTTGAAAGGGATTGACTTCAATTTCCGACAGGGGAATCATCGCCACCGAATGCGACAATTCCTTCACCACTTTTTCTTGCACCTCCTGCGTCGCTTCGGCATCCATATTTCGCAGCAATGCAGCGATGCCCATGCCCAGTTCTTTCTTTTTTACTTTTTTGGCCATCTTGGTTATGGTTTTCTTCGTTTTGAAAATTTCCCTCTTTGAAGGTAGGCAAAGGTAGAATTTTGAACGGCAGGAAGGAATTTTTTCCTCCCCAAATTGAAGGGTTGTCATCCTTGAAGTGGTAAAAAATGAATTGCCAGAATAATTTTGTTTTTTTACGGTGCAGTTAATTGTCAAAATTAAAAATTATGAAAAAAGGATTATTTCTCTTCTCCGCCCTATTTGTTTTTTCTTGCCATTCTACCCCTTCTTCTGATTCCAATTCAAGTGAATTGAAAAAAAATGAAGTTCTCGTGCTTGGTTCCATTCACGACGGATACCTGACAAGCAGGCAGTACGGAATTGATGTTTTGAAGCGATTGATTAAAAGTATTCACCCCAATTATGTGTTGGCTGAAATTCCACCCGACCGTTTTCCGGCGGCAAAAAAGGAGTTCCTGGAAAAAGACACCATCACCGAGGCTAGAGTGCGGCGCTTCCCGGAGTATGTAAATGTGCTTTTTCCATTGACCAAAGAAATGGATTTCGAAATTATCCCCACCGCCGGTTGGACCAAGCCGATGTCGGATGCTCGCAACAAAAAACTGCGGGAAATAAGCAATGACCCCACGCGGGCTGCCGATTGGAAAGCCTATCAGAAGGCAGAAGCAGCCACCGATTCACTCATCGCCAAGGGCGGCGGCGATGACAACCCCTATTGGATTCACACCGACCAATACGACGATGCAGTAGAAGTTTGGGCGCGCACTTACAACCGCCTTTTCAACGACGAATTAGGCCCCGGCGGTTGGGACAACATCAATACCGCCCACTTTTCCAATATCGCCCAGGCATTGGATGAGCATAAAGGAGAAGGCAAGCGATTTCTCATTATTTATGGGTCCTGGCACAAAGGATGGTTCCTCCGCCATTTGCGGAAGCGAGACGATATAAAGCTGCTGGAAATGAAACCGTTTTTGGATACTGCTTTTGAAAAAAAAGAGTCCTGAAAGCAAGCCCCGATTTGCGAAATCTTTCAGATTTAGTAAATCTGAGGGAAAGCTATAAAATGGCTGAATACTACCTTGGTAACCCTTGATTTTAAATTTACTAAACCTGAAAGATTTCGCAAATTAATCACTTGAAAAATGTCCCTCCTCGACGAAATAGCAAAAACGACAATCGAACTGCTTTTGAAGGAGCCTTTCTACGCCTATTTTCTTTCGGCTTTGAGCAAAGAAGTGTCGGAGCCGAAGACGGAAACCTTGTGCATCAACTATTTAGAAACGGGTTTGGTGCTGCAAATCAACCCCCATTTTTGGCGAAAGCAATCTCCGGAAGCCCGCTGCGGTTTGCTCAAACACCAAGTTTTGCACCTTCTTTTCAATCACCCCATCAAGGCTGGGTACGCTGGAAATGCATTTCTTTACAATGTAGCAGCCGATTTGGTGGTCAATCAATTCCTCTCTGGCGAGCATTTGCCGGATGGTGCATTGAAACCAGAAGATTTTGGCGACCTTCTGTTGGAAAAAGAACAAACCACGGATTATTATTTTGAGAAACTGCTCGAAGCATGGGAGGGTCGCAATTGGCAATCGCCCTCCTTTGCATGTTTGCAGGATTTGGAGGCCCGGCAGGAAGCCTTTTTTGACGCCCATCGCCCCTGGTACCAACCCCTCAAAAAAATAGAAGCCGAATTGCTGGAAATCAAATTGGAAACGAGCATTCTCGGTGCTATTGAAAGAGGTGGTGCAAAAGCTGTCGGGCAATTGCCCGACTCCCTTCAACGCATTTTGGGAGACCTTGGCAGAAGGGAAAACCCGGCCGTCAATTGGCGACGGATGCTGCGGCTTTTTGCAGAAAGCAGTGTCAAAACGCGCATCCGAAATACAATCCGTCGCCCTTCCAAACGATACGGAACCACTCCCGGCATTCTGGTTCGAAATAAGCAAAAGCTGCTCCTGGCAGTGGATACTTCGGGCAGCATTCGAGCCAGCGAACTCGATTTCTTTTTCAAGGAAATTTTCCACATTTGGAAAAGGGGTGCGGAGGTTTTTCTGCTGGAATGCGACTCGGTGGTGCGCAAAACTTCTCAATTCCGGGGGAAAATCCCTGCCTTCGCACAGGGTGGCGGCAGAACGGATTTCAACCCCGTCCTCGAATATGCCAACGGGCCGGAGAGGTTTGATGCCTTGATTTATTTTACCGACGGCTATGCCTTGACCCCGCGAAAACAAACTCGGATTCCGGTGCTGTGGGTAATCAGCGAAGGTGGCCTTTCTGTCGATAATCCTTTGTTCAAAGCTCTTCCGGGGCGAAAGTTGAAAATAAGATAGAAATCCATCCCCTCTCACTCTCTCACTTCCCTTGCCAATTAGGGAAAGAAATATGACGGTTTATTTTTCTAGTTTTACAATTGGTTTGGACGTTTAACGCAAGATTTCAGAACCCATTAGTGCCCCAAATCTTGTCCCGCATTACTTGGGATTTATTTGGCGTTTTTGTAAAATCTCTTAATTTTCCGTTTTTTATAAAAATAATTTATTGCCAATAAATTTGGCCAGCCTTTATTGCGCTATGTTCAAAAAAGACGATTCTTTCACCTATTTGACCTATGGTTCTAAGCGCAGTCCGCAGGAAGTGGAGCATTTTCTGCGGTATCTTTTGGACGGTGCTTTCCATGTAAAAAACCGACCTACTAGCAGACCAACGCCGGTCTGCATTTGGGGCAGGCACGGAATCGGCAAGACGCAATTGGTGCAGGAACTGGCTGATAAAATGGGTTGCCGGTATGCTTACATCGCCCCGGCACAATTTGAAGAAATGGGCGATTTGACGGGGATGCCCAAAATCGTGGAAGACGGACGAGGACGCGAAATTTCTCGATTCATTCCGCCGGAGTGGGTTCCAAAAGAAGAAGGGCCCGGCATCTTTCTGCTCGACGACATCAACCGCGCAGACGACCGCATCCTGCGGGGCATCTTGCAATTGCTCCAAAATTACGAACTGGTCAGTTGGAAACTTCCTCCGAAATGGCAGATTGTCCTCACTGCCAATCCCGATGGCGGCGACTATTCCGTCACGCCGATGGACGATGCCATGCTTACCCGGATGCTGCACATCACCATGGAATTCGACCTGAAAAGTTGGGCGCGTTGGGCTGAGCAGGCCGGAGTTGACCCTCGTGGAATCAACTTCGTGCTCACTTACCCCGAATTGGTCAGCGGTGGGCGAACGACGCCCCGGACCCTGGTCCAGTTTTTTGCGGAAATTCAAAAAATCGAGGATTTAAAGGCAGAAATTCCCCTCGTGAAAATGCTGGCCGATGCCTGCCTGGAACCGGAAACCGCAGCCGCTTTTATTTCGTTTGTGCAACTGCAATTGCACGAACTAATTTCACCGGAGGACATTCTTTACACCTCTGATTTTGAGGGAGTTAAGAAGATATTAGCTGCTTTGGTGGAGCGGCAGGTTAAACGAATGGACATCCTGTCGGTCATTTGCTCTCGATTGGTAAATTTCCTCTTGACCCACTCGCTTGCCCTTTCTGAAAAAGAGGAAATCAACTTGGAAAAATTTCTTCTTCTCGACCTCATCCCCAACGACATCCGGCTGGGAATAGCGCAGGATTTGATAGCTAATGGCCATGCTTCTTTTAAAAAATTGCTTGCGAAACCGGAGCTGGGGCAATTGTTATTGGAAAAAATGTGAATCTTTACTGTGCGCACCGGGGCTGTATCAAACATAGGTAGGTATAAGACCCGATTTGCAATTTTTTTTTGTTCTCCCCCTTATTCTGTTTTTGAGTTGAAAAAACGACAATCAAACGGCGCAGCAAAAAGGGCCTCCGGCACCTTACCTTACCGAATTCAATCAATTTCATCAACGGTTCCACAAGGACAGCCTGTTCCAAATGAATCACATCGTCTTTCCCTTGAAGGGGCTGCCGGGCGATGCAGATAGATTGACTTTGGCGCGGGATGATTTTAATTGGCAGCAAAAAGATTGGGTTCTACCCAAATCCTTCGATTTTGGAATGAGCGACTTCAATCGGGAAAAAATCCCTATCGGCGACAATGTTGTGGTCGAACGAATTGTCCACAAAGCGGACGCTTACGGCATGATGCGGCGTTTTGCTAAGATAGATGGGCAATGGAATTTGATTTATTACGCGGGTTTGAACTGGGTGAAAAGGCAAGAGAACGTGTAGCATATTTATTTCCCGTTCCCTAATCACCAAAATTTATCTTCCATCAAAAACCGCTTCACGTACTCCCCGACTCCGTCCTCCAAACTGTAAAAGGGCCCCTCGTATCCGGCAGTGCGCAATTTTTGTATTTTCGCCTGAGTGAAGTATTGGTAGGTTGGTAGAATGTCATTCGGCGTATCGATAAAGGAGATTTTTGGGTCTTTTCCCATTGCCCGAAAGGTTGCCCTTGCCAAGTCCACAAAAGTTCGAGCCTCCCCGGTTCCGACATTGTATAAGCCACTGAATTTCTTTTTTTTATAAAAAAAAGAACAAACCTCCACCACATCTTTTACATAAATGAAATCTCTACTTTGTTCGCCATCCTTGAATTGGGGTTGGTGGGAACGAAAAAGATTCATGCCGCCGGTATCCGTGATTTGCCGAAAGCAGTGAAAAATGACGGAAGCCATTCGCCCTTTGTGGTATTCATTTGGTCCATAGACGTTGAAAAATTTCAAACCCGCCCAAAAGGGAGGGGATTGGGGCTGTTTAATTGCCCATTTGTCAAAATCATTTTTGGATTGTCCGTACGGATTGAGGGGTTGGAGTTTGTCCACCACTTCGTGGTCATCGCAGAAGCCGAATTCGCCCAAACCATAGGTGGCAGCGCTTGAAGCATACACCAACGGAATAGAAAAACGGGCGCATAATCTCCAAAGGGCTTGGGAGTAATTCAGGTTGAGGATGTCAAAAATGGCGGTGTCTTTTTCCGTGGTATCCGTCCTGGCGCCGAGGTGGAAAACGAAATCAATTTGGGAGAAATTTTTCTCCATCCAAGCCAAAAATTCGCTGCGGGGGAGCCTCCTCTCGAAAGACTTCTTTTCCCAATTGGGCTTTTTATCTGTTCTATGGAAATCGTCCACCAGCAGTAAATTGGTCAGTCCTTCGTCGTTCAGTTTTCTGAGCAAACAACTGCCGATAAAACCGGCTGCGCCTGTTATTACAATCATGCCCCAAAAGTAAGGGAATTGAAAAAGAAAAAAATAGTGAGAAAGAATTTAATTTCAAATGCAAGAAATCAGGATGGTCCGGTGGATTAAAAACTAAATTTTTGACCGGTATTCAGGTGTTGCCTCGGCGGGGTGGTTTTGAGAGATGGCAACGAGGTGAGGCCTAAATACCGACCCTCAGGCATCACCTCGCGCTCCCCTTTGTCCTCCTTCTGCCGAGGCAACACCTGATGGTCTCAGTTTTCTGACCAGACAACTGCCGATGAAACCGGCTGCGCCTGTGATTACTATTAGCTTCATGAAAGGATTATTGAGAAGTTGCTTCGTGGACAACATCCTTATCTTCATAGACTTCTATCGGCGGGCAGGTACAAACCAAATGCCGGTCGCCGTGAGCGTTATCAACTCTTGCTACCGCTGCCCAAAATTTAGAACCATCCCGAAGATAAGGCAAGGGATAAGCTGCTTTTTGGCGAGGGTAAGGAAAGTGCCAATCATCAGCCGCCACCATGTCCACCGTGTGCGGGGCATTGTGAAGAACGTTGGATTTGGAATCTGCCGTTCCAGTTGCAATTTCATCGATTTCTTTGCGAATTTGAAGCATCGCGTCGCAGAATCGGTTGAGTTCGTCCTTGCTTTCGCTTTCGGTGGGTTCAATCATCAAGGTGCCGCTGACGGGGAAAGAAACCGTCGGGGCGTGAAAACCGTAGTCCATCAGTCGCTTGGCCACATCCTCGGCACTGACGAGGGTTTTGAAGGGGCGCAAATCGATGATCAATTCATGGGCAGCGCGCCCTTTTTCACCGGCATAAAGCACCGGATAATCCTTTTCGAGGCGCGCTTTGATGTAATTGGCATTGAGGATGGCGTACTTCGTCGCTTCCACAAGTCCCATTTTTCCGAGTAAGCGGATGTATCCGTAGGAGATGAGAGCGATGCTGGCGCTGCCCCAAGGAGCGGCAGCAACGGCGGTTATTCCCCGTTCTCCGCCTACATCTGCGGAAGAATGTTTTGGCAGGAAGGGGGCAAGACTTTCGTTGGCACAAATGGGACCCATTCCGGGGCCACCCCCTCCGTGCGGGATGGCGAAGGTTTTGTGCAAATTCAAATGGCAAACGTCTGAGCCGATGATACCTGGATTGGTCAAACCGACCTGCGCGTTCATGTTGGCGCCGTCCATATAAACCTTGCCGCCTTTGTCGTGAATGATTTCGCAAATTTTCCGGATGGCGGTCTCAAATACGCCGTGCGTGGAAGGGTAGGTCACCATCAGGGCAGCAAGTTCCCGTTCGTGTTGGGTCGCTTTATCCCGCAGGTCTTCCACATCGATATTTCCTTTCTCATCACATTGGACGACCACCACCTTCATGCCGGCCATCACTGCGCTCGCGGGGTTGGTGCCGTGGGCGGAGGAGGGGATGAGGGTAACGTTGCGATGCCCCTGTCCATTCGCTTCGTGGAACGCGCGAATAACCATCAGACCCGAAAACTCCCCCTGCGCCCCGGAATTAGGCTGCAATGAACAGGCAGCGAAGCCCGTTATTTCACACAAATAATTCTCCAATTCCCTGAAAATGTGCCGGAAGCCTCGAGTTTGGTCAGCAGGGGCAAAAGGGTGCAAATCGGCAAATTCCGGCCAACTAACCGGCATTAATTCGGTGGTGGCATTCAATTTCATCGTGCAACTTCCCAACGCAATCATGGAATGCATCAGCGATAAATCCTTGTTTTCCAAGCACTTTAGATAGCGCATCATTTTCGTCTCTGTTTGGTACGAATTAAAAACCGGATGCATGAGGAAGTGGCTTTGCCGCTGCAATGAGTCGGGGATTTTGGAAGCCACCGGTTCTAAAAAGGCTATTTTCAAATTGTTGGAAGAACTCGATATCGCGTTTTTAAAAATAGTGATAATCAAAGCCACTTTTTTTTCAGAAGTCCGTTCGTCGAGGCTGATTTGAATGCAATTTTCACCAAAAAAGAAATTCACCCCATTGGCAATGGACAACTCTTGAATTTTATTTTTCACTTCTTCCGAAACCTTGAGGCAGAGGGTATCAAAATAAAACGGATTGGTCTGTTGGTAACCCAATTTGGCTAAATTGGTTTCCAAAATTTTTGCGAAAGCATGAATCCGGTTGGCTATAGCCCGAATGCCCCGCGGCCCGTGCCATGCGGCGTACATCCCTGCCATGATTGCCAACAAGGCCTGCGCTGTACAAATGTTGGAAGTGGCTTTTTCGCGCCGAATGTGCTGTTCGCGCGTTTGAAGTGCCATCCGGTAGGCAGGCTTGCCCTGCGCATCGACGGATAGACCGATAATGCGGCCCGGCATCTGGCGTTTGAAATCTTCTTTGATGGCAAAATAAGCGGCATGTGGACCACCGAAGCCCATCGGGACCCCGAAGCGTTGCGTATTGCCGACGACGCAATCGGCACCCCATTCTCCCGGCGGTTTCAGCAAGGCGAGGCTCAAAATATCAGCGGATACGGTGAGGTAAACGCCCTTTTCTTTGGCGCGCTCCACCAATGCCCGGTAGTCTTCTACCAAACCGTCCTTCGCTGGGTATTGCAGCAGGATGCCAAAGGTCTTCTCATTTATTTCGAAGGTCTTCCAATCGCCTATCACTACTTTGATTCCCAATGGTTTAGCCCTTGTTTTCAAGATGTCAATCGTCTGTGGGAACACCTTTTTATCGACAAAAAATTCATTAAGGGCTTCTCTTTTGTTGCGCTTATTTTTGACGCCGTAAAAGAGGTGCATCGCCTCGGCAGCAGCCGTGCCTTCATCGAGTAAAGAAGCGTTGGCGACGGGCAAGCCCGTCAGGTCGGAGACCATCGTTTGGAAGTTCAACAAGGCTTCGAGGCGACCTTGCGAAATCTCTGCTTGATAAGGGGTGTATTGGGTGTACCATCCCGGATTGTGAAAAATATTTCTCAAAATCACCGGAGGGGTAATCGCCCCGTAATACCCCATCCCGATAAAGGAATGGCAGACCTTATTCCTGGAAGCAATTTCCCGCAATTCCCGGAGATATTCGAATTCGGTCTGGGCTTCAGGCAACTCCATTTCGCCTTCCATCCGGATGGCAGTGGGGACGGTTTCTTCGATGAGTGCATTCAAAGAATCGCAGCCGATGGATTCAAGCATCTGCTCAGTTTCTTGTTGATTCGGACCAATATGGCGAGCAGTGAATTGGTCGAAATTCGTAATTTTCCCCATGATGGCAAAACGGTTTGCAGGTATTGAAATTGGACAAAAAATAGGGTGGCAAAGGTAGGCTTTTCAGATGAAAAGTAATGAAAATGCGAGGCAGTGGTCGCAGCATTTTTTTTCTTTTGGGGAACTTTTCCCAAACGGCAATGTTGCTTTGGTTTCAATTAATCAAAAGAGCTGTTTCAAAAAGCAGGTCTTTTAAAAAACCGACTTTCAATGTTAGCCCGTAGTTTTCGACTTTATCGCAATTCCTTCAGCGGATTATCTAAAGACATTTGGCTTCTTGCCCTCGTCACCTTTATCAATCGAAGTGGTACGATGGTGATACCCTTCCTCACCATTTACCTGACGCAGCAACTGAATTTTACTTTTGTACAGGCAGGATGGGCTATGAGTTGCTGGGGGTTTGGAAGCTTGGCCGGTTCTTTTATCGGTGGCCGATTGACCGACCGCATTGGTTACTATCGCGTCATGTTTTGGACTTTGCTGGTCAGCGGCGGAATGTTTTTCGTTCTGATGGGCATGACTTCCTTTTGGCCCTTTTGCTTAGTCGTTTTTTTGTTGAGCACCATCGGCGATGCATTCCGGCCGGCCATCATGGCTTCTCTTGGGGCATATAGCCTCCCACGAAATCATACCCGTTCCATGTCACTCATCCGCATGGCCGTCAATTTGGGCTTTGCCGCTGGACCAGCAGTCGGAGGATTCCTTGCCGTTACCTTGGGTTACGATTGGCTCTTCCTGGTAGATGGATTTACCTGCATTGGGGCGGCTTTTCTATTCAGGAACCTCCTTTCGGAAAAACCCGATTTGCAAAAGCACGCCGATCCCAAAATATCGAATGCAACGAATGGCTCTGCCTACAAGGATGGCGTCTACCTATTTTTCCTGGCGTTGATGCTAATCAACATGGTGGCCTTCATGCAGTTGTTTTCCACGGTTCCTCTTTTTTTCAAAGAGCAATTTCTCCTCAACGAAGGGCAGGTGGGAGGCCTTATGGCCATGAACGGCTTGCTGATAGCCTTGTTTGAAATGCCCTTGATTTACGTGTTGGAAAACCGGTTTGCCAAAATGATGCTCATTAGTATGGGCGCTGGTTTGATTGGCTTTTCTTACCTGGCTTTCAACCTGTCACTTTGGGTAGGGGTTTTGGGAATCTCTATCATCCTGGTCACTTTTGGCGAAATCATCAGCTTCCCTTTCAGCAACTCTTTCGCGCTTGGTCGGTCGGAGGCGCACAACAGGGGTCAGTTTATGGGGCTGTATTCGATGATGTTCGCCACCTCCTTCATCATTGCACCGAGTTTGGGGATGTGGTTGGTACAGCAATTTGGCTATGCTTCGCTCTGGTTTTGGATGGCGGGATTGAGTGGAGTGGCGGGAGTGGGATTTTTGTTTTTGTGGAAAAGGAGCTCGATTTCCAAGTATTTTCAAGCGAGAAAAAGCGTCGCGTAAACCTGGATAAATTAAAGGAGGGAGCTTTTTTGTTTGAAAAAGCTCCCTCCCAAAGATTGGTGAAAGTTCAATCGATAGCAATATCATCCGTGATTTTGCAAAAACCACAGGGATTCTCCGAGACAAAGCTCGGAGCTACGGTCTATCCAACTTCCTCCTTTACTTTCTGTGCTTCCGGGCGCAAACTGCGGACGGTTTTTCCTGCTCGCCACATTTCACTTTCGTGCAATTCTTTCAACTCGATTTCCAATTTTTCCCGGTAATCCGGCTGGCTGTTTGAGTCAATGGAACGTTGGGCTTCTTCGCCCGCGGCTACGCTGGCGTACAATTCCTTGAATACCGGTGCGACCGCATCCCGGAATTTATTTTTCCAATCCAACGCCCCTCGTTGTGCCGTTGTGGAACAATTGGCGTACATCCAATCCATTCCATTTTCAGCTACCAAAGGCATCAGACTTTGGGTCAGTTCTTCCACCGTCTCGTTGAAGGCTTCGCTCGGCGAATGACCGTTCTCCCGCAACACATTGTACTGCGCTTCGAATATGCCTTGAATGGCGCCCATCAAGGTGCCGCGTTCGCCTGTCAGGTCGCTGTAAACTTCTTTTTTGAAGGTCGTCTCAAACAGATAGCCCGAACCGATGCCGATGCCGAGCGCGACAACTCTTTCCCAAGCCCTGCCCGTAGCATCCTGGAAGATGGCGAAGCTCGAATTCAATCCCCTGTCCTCCAGGAAAAAACGGCGAAGGCTGGTGCCAGAACCTTTCGGGGCCACGAGAATTACATCCACATCCTCCGGCGGAACGATGCCGGTGCGTTCTTTATAGGTGATGCCGAAACCGTGCGAAAAATAGAGGGCATCGCCTTTTGAAAGATTCTCTTTTACCGTCGGCCACTGGGCTATTTGGGCAGCATCCGAGAGGAGATATTGGATGATGGTACCTCGCCGGACCGCCTCCTCGATGGAGAAAAGCGTCTCGCCGGGAACCCAGCCATCTGCAACGGCTTTGTCCCAACTTTTGGATGGGCTGCGTTGGCCGACGATTACGTTGAAGCCATTATCCCTCAAATTCATCGCCTGGCCTGGACCTTGCACCCCGTAACCGACGATGGCGATAGTTTCATTTTTTAACACTTCCCGTGCTTTTGCCATGGGAAATTCTTCCCTTGTCACGACGTTTTCTTCAACGCCTCCGAAATTAAGTTTAGCCATAATTATTGATTTAAAATGTTTTGATCACAGGTTTACTAAACTTTCAAAGTTTAGTAAACCTAAACCCAGAACAAAATTGCTTTTTAAAGAATTACTTTTGGCAAATCTTCCGCGTACACCACTTGCTTCTTTCCCAGCAAATGGGGAAGTTTAGGTGGCTTAAAGGTCAATTCTTTTATTTGGAAAGGGGGAAAGACGTAGCAAACAAAGGTATCCGTTTTGTCATTGCAAAGCACGAAACAAACCCAAGATTCCGGAAGTGTCAAAATCGGGTCTTTGCGAATTCCCGATTGCTGAAACGTCCACGAAAGCCCATAACTTTCGGCTGAAGTCCATTTCTGCGTCTTGACGGCTAAGGCTGTTTGGTCGATGTATAAATCCGATTCCCACGATTTTTCGTTGCCGGGATAGATGCGGTAGTCGGGCCCTTTGACATCTTTGCCGAATTTTTCAAAAACCTTTCGAACGGCTTCCTCTCCAATCTTGCTGATAAAATGATCGTCTTCGATTTTTACAGCATTGGCTTGGTTGCTGTCCTTATAATTCACTGTGCCTACCACTATGGTAGCGAATTGCCGGGCTCGGTTTATTTCCGCCTTCCGAATCAGCACTTTTTGCTTTTTGTGAAAACACCGCATAGGTAGGACAAAATTGCAAATTTGGCAAATAAGCTCAACTATTTTTCCAACCTAAACTCGATTGCCCCGCAAAAATACAAAGATTTGCCATTTCATCTCCAAATATGCCGGCTTGTGCTTTTCAAAATAAAAAAAAGCGCTATCTTTGCGCTCCGTTTTTAAAATAAAAAATTATCTGTCATGAAAAAAGATATTCATCC
>CAZJYF010000061.1:6494-12371 GCA_964549665.1 uncultured Saprospiraceae bacterium | reverse complement strand
ATTTACGATTATGTTCGCTACACGGGGGATACGGATTATTTGATTGAATACGGGCTGGAAGTTTTGATTGGCATTGCCCGTTTTTGGGCGCAGCGGGTTCATTTTTCAAAAAGGAAGAAGAAATTTGTGATGCACGGCGTGACGGGGCCGAATGAATACGAAAACAACGTGAACAACAATTGGTACACCAGCTACCTCGCCGTTTGGTGTTTGAAATATGCGCAGGAAGTCATCCAGTTCGTGCAGGAAAAAGCGCCTGAAAGATTCAAAGACCTGGAAGAAAAAACAAAGTTTTACGTTTTCACGGAAACCAAAAAATGGAAGGAGATTGCGGAGAACTTGTACCTGTCTGAAGATGAAAAACTAGGCATTTTTGTCCAGCAAGACGGCTATCTGGATAAAGATTTGATGCTGGCGGAGGAATTGGACAAAACGGTACGCCCCTTGCATCAAAACTGGTCGTGGGACCGGATTTTGCGCTCCTGCTTTATCAAGCAAGCGGATGTTTTGCAGGGCATTTATTTATTTGAGGAGGACTTTGATGTGGAAACCATCAGGCGGAATTTTGAATTTTACGAGCCCCGCACGGTACACGAATCGTCCCTCTCGCCCTGCGTTCATTCCATTTTGGCAGCGAAACTGGGGATGCCGGAAAAAGCCTACGAAATGTACCTTCGAACCGCCCGCCTGGATTTGGACGATTATAACAACGACACGGAGGATGGATGCCACATCACGAGTATGGCCGGCACATGGATGGCTGTGGTGAAAGGATTTGGAGGCATGCGGGTGCGTCAGGGCATGCTGGAATTCAACCCTTTTATTCCTGCATCCTGGAAATCATATTCCTTTAAAATTCGCTTCCGCCACCGCCTGCTGGAAGTCAAAGTGGGCAAAGAAGAAACCATCATCCGAAACCACTCTTCAGAACGTATTTCTATTAAAATTAATGGGTTAGAGGGGGATATCCCGGCAGGTGGAGATCTAGTATTTTAGGCTTCTGGCATTATTTTTAGCTGCTCGCATGGGAAGGGCTGGAATAATCCAATACAAAATGTGTCGAAAATCATTCTCAAAACAATATTAATTTTGCGTATCTAAATTCAACTTTTGCCGTTCAATTCTTTCACTTAAACAATTATAACCTACTGCCCATGTCCGACTTTCAACTTGAAAAAATCCTTCCAGCAGCCTTTTCGCCCCGCGAAGTAAAACTCGCGCAATTTGCCCACCTTAGGCATGGCAAACAGGTGAGAAAGTATAACGGAGCGCCTTACGTGACCCACTTGATTTCGGTAGCTGTTCGGGTGCTGGAAGTGGACCCGGACCAGGATTTGACGGCAACAGCTTTGTGCCACGATTTGTTGGAAGACACAGACTGTACGAAAGAAGCCTTGTCCACAGAATTACTCGAATTGGGCTACGCGGAAGAGGAAGTTAATCGAATCCTTGGCTACGTCGTCGAACTGACTGACCAATTCACAAGTGAGCAATATCCGAAGCTAAACCGCAAAAATAGAAAGACACTGGAGGCAAATCGCCTCGTTAGCATCAGTCCCGGGGCAGCGTCGGTCAAACTGGCTGATTTGCTGGATAATATGCAAAGTATAGCCCATTCCGACCGGGGGTTTGCCCGCGTCTATTTTGACGAAATCGGCTGGTTTTTACCATCCCTAAATAAAGGTAATACCCAGCTTTTTGACCGAGCAATGCAAGTTTACGAAAAGGAGATAAAAAGCCTATTGGCTGATTCATCCACTGAGTCAAAGACAAATTGCTGCTAACCTCCTAATCGAAAGTCCGTTCGTTCGACCTATTTTCCAATCTTTATTTTACATTTGGAGAAGACATTGCAATTTCCACCCCTTTTTATCATTCAGCAATTGATTTAGAATGCGGAATTTTTTTGACCTAAAAAATAAAGTTGCCGTTATCACAGGGGGTGCAGGTACATTTTCTGGAGTCTGGAAATGCCTAATTTCCGAAAGGAAACGATATGAAAAAACTCGAACAAACCTGGCGTTGGTATGGACCGGATGACCCCGTTCCCCTTGCCCATATTCGACAAGCGGGGGCAACCGGTATTGTGACGGCATTGCACCACATTCCGAACGGAGAAGTATGGCCGGTTGATGAAATTTTGAAACGAAAAAGGGCGATTGAAGAAGGCGGTTTGGTTTGGTCAGTGGTGGAGAGTTTGCCGGTAACGGAGGATATTAAAAAACAAACCGGCAATTGGCAGCGGCATTTGAACAATTATCAAAACAGCCTTCGAAATCTGGGACAATGCGGCATTCGGACCGTGACCTACAACTTCATGCCCGTTTTGGATTGGACCCGCACCGACCTGGATTATCGCCTGCCCGATGGTTCGTCGGCCTTGCGATTTGAAAGGGCCGCCTTAGCAGCTTTTGATTTATTCCTTTTGAAAAGACCAAATGCAGAAGCATCTTATTCGGAAGAAGAAAAAGTAAGGGCGACGGCTTTTATTAAAAATGCAGGCGAGGCAGAAAAGAAGCAACTGACGCAGAACATCCTCGCGGGTTTGCCGGGTGCAGAACAGGGATACACTTTGGAAAAATTTCAAAATGCACTGGACGAATATGCAGACATCGATGCGGCAAAATTGCGGCAGCATTTGCTCTATTTTTTGACGGCCATTGTTCCCGTGGCAGAACAGGCAGAAATGAAAATGGTCATCCATCCCGACGACCCGCCGTACCCGATTTTGGGTTTGCCCCGAATTGTCAGTACGGCTAGGGATTTGGAGCTTCTTTTTGAAGCCGGTGACAGCCCTGCGAATGGACTGTGTTTTTGCACAGGGTCGTTTGGGGTGCACCCCGATAACGACTTGCCAAAAATGGTGGAACGCTTTGCAGACCGGATTCATTTTATACATTTGCGCAGTACCAAAAGGGATGAATACGGGAACTTTTTGGAAGCAGACCTTCTCACAGGCGATGTGGATATGTATGCCGTGATGAAAGTCTTATTGGAAGAAGAACAAAACCGAGATTTCCCCATTGCCATGCGCCCCGACCACGGGCACAAAATGTTGGACGATTTAATAAAACAGACCAACCCTGGCTATTCGGCTATTGGACGGCTGCGGGGGCTGGCTGAATTGCGAGGGCTGGAATGCGGAATTTTAGGAATGACAGCGCTTTAACTAACCAATCTATGATGTCAAATTCGACAGATACAAAATCAGCTCCGGCCGTTTTTTTGGACGAAAATTTCCTTTTGGAGAATGCGTTCGCTGTTGAATTGTACCACCGGTTTGCGAAAGATTTGCCCATCATTGACTACCACAACCACCTGCCACCACAGGATATTGCCGAAGACAGACAGTTCGACAACCTTACCCAAATCTGGCTTTCAGGCGACCACTACAAATGGCGGGCCATGCGGGCAAACGGAGTAGATGAACACTACATCACAGGAGGAGCAAGCGATTGGGAAAAGTTTGAAAAATGGGCTGAAACCGTTCCCTTTACCCTCCGCAATCCGCTTTATCATTGGACCCATTTGGAGTTGAAACGATATTTCGGAATATCGCATTTGCTTACAAAAGACAAGGCTCGCAAGGTTTATGAGGAGTGCAATCATTTACTCCGTACGTCCGCTTACTCGCCGCGGGGTTTATTGGAAAAGATGAAAATAGAAGTCCTGTGCACCACCGATGACCCCACCGATAATCTGGTTTTTCATGCGCAAATATTAAAAAGCGATTTCACCATCAAAGTTTTACCGGCTTTTCGGCCTGACAAGGCAATTTTAATTGATAATGATGGATTTGCGGATTACCTAAAAAAATTAAGTGAAATTGCTGATTTAGAAATTAAAGACCTGAAAAGCTTAATGGACGCGCTTTGCAAACGCATGGACTTCTTCCACGAAATGGGTTGCCGGCTTTCCGACCACGGGCTTGAAAAGGTAAGCTCTGTAGATTTTTCCGATAAGGTGGTCAGCCACATTTTACTTCGAAAAATACGGGGTGAAAAAACCTCTCCGCAAGAATCCCGGCAGTATCAATCTGCTGTTTTGCATTATCTCGGTCAAGCCTATCACGAAAGAGGGTGGACGCAACAGTTCCACCTCGGCGCCTTGCGAAACAACAACTGCCGGTTATTGCAAAAACTTGGGCCCGACACGGGCTTCGACAGTATCGGCGATTTCAGCCAAGCCCGCGGGTTATCCCGTTTCCTCGACCGCCTCGACGCCACGAACCAATTGGCAAAAACCATATTGTACAACCTCAATCCCCACGACAATGAACTGTTCGCCACGTTGGCAGGCAATTTCAACGATGGCACCATTTCGGGGAAAATGCAATACGGTTCGGCATGGTGGTTCCTCGACCAAGCCGACGGTATGGAGAGGCAAATCAATGCTCTTTCCAACATGGGCTTGCTGAGTCGATTTATCGGCATGTTGACCGACAGCCGCTCCTTCCTGTCCTTCCCGCGCCACGAATACTTCCGGCGATTGCTCTGCAATATTTTTGGCAAAGACATCAAAAAAGGATACTTACCGAACGATTTGGACTGGATTGGAAAGGTAGTGCAGGATATTTGTTATTACAACGCAAAAAATTATTTTGGTTTTTATGGAACGTGTAAAGAATAACTTATACCCTTTTGGCTGCTTCTTTTGCCCTTAGTTTTTACTTTTGAAACAGTCATTATATCAACATAACTCCTATTCCAAAAGTAAAAACGAAGACCAAAATAAACTACCCAAACTAATACAACCTATTCTTTACACGTTCCTAACATGAAAAAAATAGTCACTTTCGGAGAAATCATGATGCGTTTAAGCCCGCCGGGTTTCAAGCGATTCAGCCAAGCCAATTTGTTTGAGGTTATCTATGGTGGTGGTGAAAGCAATGTAGCTGTTTCCCTTGCCAACTATGGGCTGCCGGTGGAGTTTGTCAGTAGAATTCCAAAGAATGAACTTGGCGATTGTGCCATTCAGGCTTTGCGAGCTAGAAATGTGGGCACGCAGTATATCCTTCGAGGAGGCGAACGCCTGGGCATTTACTTTCTGGAAACGGGCGCAGTGCATCGCAGTAGCAAAGTGATCTACGACCGGGCTAACTCCGGCATGGCGACGATTCAAAAAGGCATGATTCATTGGGAAGAATTGTTCCGGGAAGCCCGGTGGTTTCATTGGACTGGCATAACTCCTGCGATTTCGCAAACAGCGGCGCAGGCTTGTTTGGAAGCTATTCAGGTGGCCAGCAAAATGGGGCTCACCGTATCAACAGACCTCAACTACCGCAAAAAATTGTGGAATTACGGCAAGGCGCCTTCTGAAATTATGCCCGAATTGGTTGCGGGCTGCGACATCATCCTCGCCAACGAGGAAGACGCTGAAAAACACTTCGGCATTCATCCTCCTGACATCGATGTCTCGAAGGGTGATAGTCTGGATGCCAAAGCCTACCTTTCCGTTTGTCAACAATTGATGGATCGTTTTCCGAAAGCCAAAAAGGTGATTATCACCCTTCGCTGCAGTATTAGCGCTTCCCACAACACCTGGTCAGGAGTGCTGTACAATGGCAAAGTGCTACTCGAAGCGCCGACTTACCAAATCACCCACATGGTGGACAGGGTAGGTGGCGGCGACAGTTTTATGGGAGGTATAATTTACGGTTTATTGCATTATCGGGACGACCAAAAAGCCTTGAATTTTGCAGTGGCTGCTTCCTGTCTGAAACACACGATTTACGGTGATGCAAATTTGGTGACCATTGAGGAGGTAGAAAAATTGATGGACGGAGATGCAAGTGGGAGGGTTTCTAGGTAATGGAGAATTGGGAATGGAGAATGGAGAATGGAGAATGGAGAATGGAGAATGGAGAATGGAGAATGG
>CAZJYF010000061.1:0-6394 GCA_964549665.1 uncultured Saprospiraceae bacterium | reverse complement strand
GAATGGAGAATGGAGAATGGAGAATGGAGAATGGAGAATGGAGAATGGAGAATGGGGAATGGGGAATGGGGAATGGAGATTGGAGATTGGAGATTGGAGATTGGAGAAAATTTAGCTTTATGAAGAATAATGTGATTAAGGATAAAACTTTTGAGTTTGGCAAGCGAATTGTTAGAATGGGTCTTTATCTGGAAGGAAGCAGAAAAGAGTTTGTACTTTCGAAACAGCTAAAAAGAAGTGGAACAGCCCCCGGTGCTTTGGTTCGGGAGGCTGAACATGCGGAAAGAAAAAAAGACTTTATTCACAAAATGAGTATCGCTTTAAAGGAAGCAAACGAAACGGATTACTGGCTTCATATGATTAAAGAAGGCAATTATATTACTCAAGAAGAATTTGAATCTGTTCAAAGTGAATGCGAAGAAATAATAAGAATTTTAGTAGCAATCATAAAATCCTCAAAAAGGGGAAGTGAAGGTGTTTTGTAAACGGTGAGTAATCATTATCAATTTTTCCATTTCCATTCTCAATTTATAAAATGGCAAGATTTACAAGAATACAAGTTGCTCAAAAAATGGCGGAGCAAGGTTTGGTGCCGCTTTTTTACCGACCCGATATTGCCTTGGGGAAAGAGGTTTTGACTGCCTGTTACAATGGCGGTGCAAGATTGTTTGAATTCACCATCCGGGGAAATTTTGCCCACGAGGCTTTTCGGGAATTGAATAAATTTTGCGGAAGCGAACTCCCCGAAATGATACTCGGTGTGGGTTCGCTGACGGATGCAGGAACCGCTTCCCTCTACCTTCAGTTGGGGGCTAATTTTGTGGTGACCCCCGTTTTGCGGGAGGATATTGCGATTATTTGCAATCGAAGGAAAGTGCTGTATTCTCCGGGCTGTGGTTCGCTGACCGAAATTTGCCGGGCGGAAGAATTGGGCTGTGAAATCGTAAAACTTTTTCCCGGCGAAGTTTACGGTCCATCCTTCGTCAAGGCCGTCAAAGGTCCCCAACCCTGGACGAGTATCATGCCAACAGGCGGCGTTTCTCCAACTGAAGAAAGTCTGAAACCTTGGTTCGACGCAGGTGCAACTTGTGTAGGAATGGGGTCGAAATTGATTTCTAAAGATATTTTGGAAAAAAGAGACTTCCAGCGGTTAGAAAAGCGGGTTCGGGAAACATTGGCGATCATTCGAAAACTGCACCTTTAGTTTTCTATCCTGTTCAAAATGAATTTTAAAACAATTTTAAACACGACCCTCTCCTGCCTCCTTTTGGTCTCCCTCTTGGGATGTTCAAAACTCAAAGGTGGCAAAACCCTAAAACTGGCTCACGGATTGAACGTGGACCATCCCGTTCACAAAGGCCTGGAATTTATGGCGCGGCGGGTAGCCGAAATTTCGGGCAATCAGTTGCAAATTGAAATATATCCAAATCAGCAATTGGGGACGGAGCGGCAGTGTTTGGAGTTGTTGCAAATCGGAAGCCTAGCCATGACAAAGGTTTCGGGAGCAGTAATGGAGAATTTTGCTCCCAGATTGAAGGTGCTCAGCCTGCCGTACATTTTCAGGAATAAGGACCACGCCTTCAAAGTGTGGGATGGAGAAATCGGACGAAATTTATTGCTGGAAAGCGAGAAATATTGGTTGCGGGGTTTGGCTTATTTTGATGCCGGGCAACGTTCTTTTTACACCAAAAACCGTCCTGTGAATACCCCTGGCGATTTGGAGGGTTTGAAAATCAGGGTGCAGGAAAGTGCCTCCGCCATGGAAATGGTGCGCCTTCTCGGCGGCGCACCGACACCCATTTCCTGGGGCGAATTGTACACCGCCCTTCAGCAAGGCGTGGTGGATGGGGCAGAAAATAACCCTCCTAGTTTTTACACCTCGCATCATTACGAAGTTTGTAAATATTACTCACTCGATGAACATACAGCGGTTCCGGATATTTTGGTCATTGGTACCATTGCTTGGAACCGTCTTAGTTCACAAGAACAGCATTGGCTTCAGGAAGCCGCCGGGGAAGCCGCCCTCGTGGAACGCAAACTTTGGCAAGCGGCGGAATCAGAAGCCCTGGAAGCGGTTAGCAAAGCTGGGGTAAAAGTGATTCACCCGGATAAAGAGCCTTTTAAGCAGATGACCAAAAGCATGTTGGAGCAATATAAAAAGGAGGAAGATATTTATTCTTTGATTCAAAAAATTCAGGCAGTGCAATAGCGAACTGGGCGAAAAAGAAATTTCTCGATTTGCAAAATCTCAAAGATTTGGTAAATCTAAAAAAACTCAAAGAGCAGACTGGTGGGAGTTTTACTAAATTTAAATTTCGCAAAACGAAAAATTTTAGAAATGAAACCAATCGTTGACAAATATCTCGGCTATAGTCTGATTTTCATTCTGGTATTCATGACCCTGGATGTATTGTGGGGCGTATTGACCCGCTACCTCCTCGGTCATCAGGCCGACTGGACGGAGGAACTTGCCCGTTTTCTCCTTATTTGGATTGGGGTTTTGGGCGCGGCTTTTGCCTCCGGGCAAAAAATGCACCTCGCCATTGATTTACTGCCATCCAAATTAAGCCTGAAACGACAGCATCGATTGACGCAAACCATCGCTATGCTGGTTCTGTTTTTTGCCCTGGCCGTTCTGATTATCGGGGGAATTCGATTGGTTTATATCACCCAAATCTTGCAGCAGCATTCGGCAGCCCTGCAAATTCCGATGGCGGTCGTTTACGCCGTCCTTCCCATTAGCGGATTACTGATTATTTATTATCAACTGCATTTCGTTCGCAGTGCTCGTCCTCCTCATGGTTGACAGACTTTTACCGCAAGTTAGAAAGGCAATTAGATGGCTTCGCCAATTGGAGAATGGAGATTAGAGTTAAGAGACTGGATGTAAAAACCACCCTAAATGAACAACTAAAATGGACGTATTCATACTCGTTCTAAGCTTCCTCATTTTACTCGGAATCGGGGTTCCAATTGCATGGAGCATTGGTTTGAGCAGCGTTTTCACCATGCTGGTCAGCATCCCCGTAATTCCCGCATTTACCACCGTTGCCGAACGCATGGCGACGGGGCTGGACAGCTTTTCGCTGCTGGCTATTCCGTTTTTCATTCTTGCCGGGCAAATAATGAATCGGGGCGGCATCGCCCGGCGACTAATTGATTTCGCCAAGACATTGGTTGGCGCACTGCCCGGAGGCTTGGCACATGTCAATATCATGGCGGCTATGTTATTTGGTGCCATTGCTGGATCTGCGGTAGCCGCCGCCTCTGCAATCGGTGGTTTCATGGGAAAGGCGATGGAAAAAGAAGGGTACACCAAAGAATTTGCCGCCTCAGTGAACATCACTTCTGCCACTTTGGGTTTGGTGATTCCCCCGAGTAACGTGCTGATTGTCTATTCGTTGGCGAGTGGAGGGGTTTCGATTGCCGCTTTGTTTTTGGCGGGTTATCTTCCCGGCATTTTGACGGGTTTGCTATTGATGCTGGTAGCCGCTATTTGGGCGAAAAGAAAGGGATTTCCGCAGGGAGAGCGCTCCAAAATGAGTGAGATATTCAAATCCTTTTTGGCAGCCCTGCCCAGCTTGTTTTTGTTGATTGTAGTCATCGGCGGCATCGTGGCAGGCATTTTTACGGCCACCGAAGCCTCTGCCGTCGCCGTATTG
This sequence comes from uncultured Saprospiraceae bacterium, assembly GCA_964549665.1. Classification (GTDB taxonomy): domain Bacteria; phylum Bacteroidota; class Bacteroidia; order Chitinophagales; family Saprospiraceae; genus CAZJYF01. The sequence continues at coordinate 2,732 of CAZJYF010000061.1, read as the reverse complement.
TACTGTCTGATTTTGACTTTTTTTTACAAAGAAATTTCCTTGAACGAATTACCTGAGGTGTTTCTTCATTCGGTGGGAACGACAGCCGTCGTGCTGTTGTTGATTGGAACCTCCATGAGCATGTCGTGGATAATGGCTTACGAAAACATCCCCCAAAACATCACAGAAATCCTACTTTCCATCAGCGACAGCAAAATCGTGATTCTCTTAATCATCAACCTCATTTTGCTCTTTGTGGGTATTTTCATGGACATGACCCCTGCCGTGCTCATTTTTACGCCGATTTTTCTGCCCGTCGTCACTAAGTTGGGAATGAACCCGACGCATTTCGGCATCATCATGGTGCTGAATCTGTGCATTGGTTTATGCACACCACCCGTCGGTTCGGTTCTTTTTGTTGGCGTAGGGGTGGCTGGTACGACTATTCGAAAAGTGGTTCGCCCATTGCTGCCTTTGTTTATTGCCATGATAGTCGCCTTAATTTTTGTAACCTACGTTCCTTCTTTGAGTTTGTGGTTGCCGGGGGTGTTTGGTTTTTAATTTTCCAAAATTATTGAATTATTATTTTTGCCTCCAAATTGCGAACCGCATTTAAAAGCAAGAGATGAAACCATTAAATAGGAGTACCCTTTTCAAAATCGTCCACCCAAACTGGAGCGCTTCGGAAATGGTATTGCAATTTGGTACTGGAAATTTTCTGCGGGCTTTTGCAGACCGGATGATAGAAGAATTGAATGAAAAAACCGGTTTCAATGGGAGCGTCGTCATGGTCAAAACCACCCCGTCGAGGAGTGAAACTTTTCAATATCTGAAAGAACAGGAGGGGTTATTTCACCTCCTGACAAGAGGTATTGAAAAAGGACGGGTCGTTCATCAAAATAAAATAGTGACCTGCGTAAAAAGACTGATTCACCCCTGGCAGGAGTTTGACCATTACTTGAAATTAGCTGAAAGCGAGACCTTGAAATTCGTTATTTCCAACACCACTGAGGCAGGAATTACTTTCGATGAAAAAGATGTTCTATCCGACCGGCCAGCCAATTCTTTCCCTGGCAAATTGACCCAATTGCTCTATCGCCGGTTCCAGCATTTCGGGGGAGACCTCACAAAAGGTTGGCTATTCCTTCCTTGCGAATTGATTGAGAAAAATGGGCTGCAACTCGAGGAATGCATTTTGCGCTACGCCCGGCACTGGCAACTAGGGAAGAAATTTGAAAAATGGGTTCATCAAGCCAATACCTTTTGCAACACCTTGGTGGACCAAATTGTCTCCGGCTTTCCGCAGGAGAAGGCAGCTGCAATTCAAGGAGAATTGGGCTTTGAAGACCGTCTGATGATGGTAGCCGAGCCTTATCATTTATGGGCAATCGAGGCGCCCGTTGCAGTTAAAGAGACGCTGCCGTTCGACAAAACAGGATTGAACGTTCGCTTCACCAATGATTTGACTCCCTTTCGAAAACTGAAAATTCGCATTCTCAATGGCGCGCACACGGCAATGATGCCGGTAGGTCTTTTAGCCGGTTTGACAACGGTGCGGGAAACGGTAGAACATCCCGAAACGGGTGCATTCGTGCGCCGTTTGATTTTTGAGGAAATTCTCCCCACCCTCGATTTTCCCGAAAGGGAATTGGAAAAATACACCGAACAAGTCCTCGACCGTTTCCGCAACCCCTACCTTCAGCACCGCCTTTTGGACATTTCGCTCCATTCTATTTCTAAATTTCATATCCGCCTCCTCCCTTCTCTTTTGGAATACGTTCGGCGTAGAAATGCCCTTCCAGAACACCTGGTTTCTGCTCTTGGCGCTTTGATTATTTTTTATAAAAGCGAAAAAAATCGTTCGAGAGAAGAACCGAGGCATGCCTCCTTTTTTAAAAAAATCTGGTCGGAATTCGAGGGGAATGCAAAGGCCAGCGAACTTGTTGAAAAAGTTTTGAAATACAACGCCGGTTGGGGAACAGAACTTTCGGGAATTCCCGGCCTGGCCGAACGATTGACGGAACACTTGGAAAAGTTTTCCGGAGTGAGAACACTAAAATAGAAAATCAAAAAAAATTGGGCAGCATTTCGACTTCCAAACTTCTCGAAACAATTATCATCATCAAGGGCTGAAACCTAGGGACCAAAGCAAAAAAAAGCGTAAAATATTGAATATCAATATTTTACGCCAATATATTGTGCCCACGAGAGGACTCGAACCTCCACGTCCGTAAAGGACACTAGGTCCTGAACCTAGCGCGTCTACCAATTCCGCCACGTGGGCTTGTGAATAGATTTTTGATTTTTTTCAGCCTGCAACAGCTAATTTTCCAACCCGCAAAACGTTGAGCCATTAGATGTACAACTTTACCGAGCTGGACGCACAAATCTTTTTTTGTACGCTGCAAAGATGGGAAATTTTCAAATTATACAAGTTACTTCGGATAGAAAAATTTGCCAAAAACGTCCCTTTTGGGCGGAGGGCTGAGAAACCAAGATGATGGAGAAATTACAAAAAATTGACTAATTCAACCATTTTGCATAATTTCGGCGCGTAAATAATTTTGAGCAATAGACCTTTGATTTTAAACTTCCCCGTTAACACTTCCTTGCCAATTCGCAAACTTCAAAATGCAATTGGGCAATTTTCAAGGACATCATTAGTAAGACAGCGGGGAAACTTAATGTGTCAAATGTTTGGGGCCTATTGCCCAAAGCCCTATGAATTACCGGAAAAACACACAAATCCAAGC
>CAZJYF010000060.1:0-12512 GCA_964549665.1 uncultured Saprospiraceae bacterium | reverse complement strand
ATTGCTTGCCAAAAAACTGGAAACGGACGAACAGTATTTAGAGGTTCTAAAAAAGGTATTGGGGACACCGCTTTGGGATGCTTTCGAAAGATTTGATACAACAGAAAACAATTATTTCCCTTCAAATATAATTCTAGTTCCTACGGTGAAGAGCGATTCAACCGAAGCTTTGATAATAATATATCAAGACGAAAAATTCGGTGAAAAAATTCTATTTTGGCAAAGGCAAAAGGTAATTGAAATCCTCTCTAATCAGATGCTTGATACAACGGAATTATTATACCAAGGTGAAGAAGCAATTTATAGTGCATTCTTAGCCTTTGACCATCAAATTTTCTGTTCCCAGGGGATAGGTGTTCGCGGTCCGGGGGACAATGGAGATTGTTTTAATTTTAATAAAGGCTGTGGGTTTTTCGAAAGTATTGCAAATTTCTTCAGTAACATTTTTGGGGCTATCGGTGATTTTTTCGAACAAATACAACCGGGCAGTAACGGACAAGTTCAAGAAGTGATTTTTATAACCGGCAATTTACTGGACGGTACTTATTTTTGGGGACAAGGGGGAGGGGGAAGCGTTACAACCCCTACGGGTTCCAAGGAATTTAACAATCTCATTTTAAGCTGTGGCGGCAATCCACTGAACGGGGTTCCATTCGACTTCAATACAACGAATTTAGACGTCTTTTGCGAAAACATGTACCTCATTAAGGATTGTGCCGTCCACCTCGGGGAACCCAATAATCAGCACATTTTGGAATGGTATTACAATCAGTCGGGCAACCTGTCCCTAATGATGCTAAGAAACTTGCTTTGCACCGCCCCGCCAAATGAAGTGCAACAGGTGGAAACCAATTTGATTGATTACTACAAGCTTTCGGTTACCAATCAGATTGATATTTCGCTACCCCAATATCTGGATTTGGTGGATTTTATTAAGGGCAATCTGGTCCCGCCATTGACAGAGTCGGAAGTGGATTATTTGAAAACTCATACGGATGTGTGGGTAGCGGTGAAAGCGTTTTATGCAGCAAATGGAGGCAAGGCAAATGCGGTTTCGTTTATTAAAACCGCGGTGGAATTGATGGTCAACAACCCTGCGGTCAAATGGGAAAGATTAAATGAGCTTTATGACTTGGTTGAAAACAATCCCACAGCTTTAGTTGAATGTGCTGGTAATATTAACCCACCTCATGCTGTTCTTTTTTGGACAGAATTAGCTTCTTTTACACCACCTTTAACCGTTATGAATAAAATTAGTAGTTTGAATGGAAACTGGGATTTGCAGGAAATACAAAATGCCAACAGCACAAGGGTAAATCTTGATTATTTTCCAATAGAAATCACCAAAATGCCTACTATTAATGGTGTCCAACTAAGCGGGGACGAACTCCTTTCTCATATTCGAAAAAACATCAATGATTTTGTTGATACAGAATTTGGATTCTTCGATCCTATCAACCCGGCAGAGACTGCTCTTTGGCAAAGCAATAACCCTCTTTCATCTGTCATTTCAATTACAATACCGGGAGATAATGGCTCTGTGATTTGCTCATTTCATGAGGATTGTTGCTGGGTGTTTTCCACTTTGAAAGCTCCTTTCTGGGATGACGGGGTTCATCCTGTTACAGGTAATCGTCAGTTTGGTTGGAGGATTAATAATGATGGCAACGTTGAGATTTATACAAAAGGAGCTGACAGAATGTCTAAGTGGCATCTAAATCTTTTGGATGGTTTAGGATTTGCGGGTGCTGATGCTCTTTGGATAAGTTTCAGAAATAAAGTCGCTGCTTTTGTGAATAATAATGGAGGTAACGCAAATACTCAAATACAACCTACAAGATGGCGTCCAGATTGGGAAGCAGTCAAAAATATGCTTATAAGTGACAATCCCATTACTTCTATTCCTTGTGATTAACTTTTTTTCAAATCACATAGGTAGGCTGTTCAAAATTACATGGTTTTTGAAAAATTTTGAACAGCCTACCACATAGGCTAATGTTGGAAGAATGCTAGTTTGCTGCATTTTCCGGCATTAGCCCAAAAATTATGAATATGAAACATCTATGATTAATTTTTAAACACACAGGGGAATGACTAAAATTTAATTGTTTGATTCTCAAATAGTTGTAAAATTATAAACAGATGAAAAGGCGTTTTTTTTTGGTATTAAAAACGATATTTCTTTTGCTTTTCTTAATTCTAATTAGAACGATCATTCGAGCGATAATTTGGGATTATTATAATGTTTATGATAGTGTATTATTTTCCTCTATAGAGGTATTTAAATATTCCTTATTTTTTAATCTATATGAAGTACCGGGCATTATTGCCTACTTTTTATTATTTTTAATTTTGCAATGGTTGGTAAAAAAATATGGCAAACTTACTCTATGGAGACAAGTATTAATTTCGATTTTGATTGTATTTCCCATAGCTCGCTTCTGGTATCTTTATGATCTTAGATTTATACTGAATGCTAATAAATATTCTTGGGCAGAAATTTTTGGAGCTCAACTTGGGACGGGGTTTCAATTTTTCACCTACTTACTTTTTTCCATCATTTTTGCTGTTTCGCAGTTCTATTTGATTGAGAAAAAGCACCAAGCTTCCTATTATTCGTAACACAAAAAATTTCTTGGCTTGGACAACCATTTCAATTCCATTTGACGATGGTTCTGTAATTTGCTCCTTTTATGAGGATTGTTGTTGGGTGTTTTCCACTTTGGAAGCCCCTTTCTGGGATGACGGAGTTCATCCTGTTACAGGTAATCGTCAGTTTGGTTGGAGGATTAATAATGATGGCAGCCTTGAGATTTATACAAAAGGGGCTGACAGAATGTCTAAGTGGCATCTAAATCTTTTGGATGGTTTAGGATTTGCAGGCGCTGATGCTCTTTGGATAAGTTTCAGAAATAAAGTCGCTGCTTTTGTGAACAATAATGGAGGATTCGCGAACACTTCAATACAACCTACCAGATGGCGTCCGGATTGGGCCGCAGTCAAAGGGATGCTTATTAGTGTATCCCCAATTACCTCTATTCCTTGTAATTAAGGTCTTTACTCATTATAGCCAGAGGCTATCTCAAAAGAAGCGAAGCCAAGCAAGCGGCAGCGGTAAAATTTGATTTTGTAGAACGATGAAAGAATTTTAGCTTGATTATTTCAGCTGCTGGTTGACTGTCAACTTATAAAATAGCCTCTGGCTCAAAGAATTTGATTATGAAAAATAGATTTTCATGGTTGTGGAAAACGTTCTTTCTATTTCTTTCTCTGGTTCTGGCAAGAATGATAATTAGAGCCATCATTTTGGATTATTTCAATGATTATGAGAGTACTATAACGGATAATCTTTTTTGGCCGGCACTTGCCTTTTCGTCTTATTATTGTTTTTTAGAAATACCCGGTTTTATTGTTTATTTTTTGTTATTTGCTGTTTTTCAAATTTTGTTGAAAAAAGCCAGCAAACTTACCCTTTGGATTCAGGTTTTGGTTTCTGCTTTAATATCCTTGGCATTAATTATTATCCTTGACATGCGAGACTTTAATTATTTGTTGAAGGTTGGTGAAGTCTCTTGGAGAGAAATTATGCGTGTACAAGAGGAATGGGGTTTTTCCTCTCTAACATATTTGATCTTTTCCATTATTTTTGCTGTTCTGCAGTTCAATTTTATTGAAAAAAAATGGTAAATTGACATTGCTGGTCAGAACCCAATGTGTCAAGTCTCCACGTAGCCACAAAATATTTCACACGCCAAAGGCTTGAATGATGCTTGTTTTAAGTCAGGAGATTTAGAACATCGGCTGAACCTCAAACCAACCCCATCTCCTTCACTCCTGCAGAGGCAAGTTTTTGTCAGAAATTCAATATCCTCGAGCAGAATGTGCAGGTAAGTGAAGCTGTTTTATTTGAATTGGCGCATAAATTCAGCACCACCGGGGTCAGCCCTATCAATGAAGTGCTCGCTTATGTGAACAGCCACGCCGTGACCTTCACCGAGAATGCAGGCATCGTGAAATGGAATAAACTGGGAGGGAAAAACGGAACAGGGCTGTTTCTTATCTAAATTTGCTGCATTTCCTCTTTCTTCTGCCTCACAAATACGCATTCTTCACCCCAATAATTTCTGCCATGATGCTCAGGGCAATTTCTTTAGCTGTCTTGGCGTGGATATCCATTCCGATGGGGCCGTGGATGCGTTGGATGTCCGCTTCGGAGAAACCCGCTTTTTGAAGACGAGCCACTCGTTTGGCGTGGGTGCGGCTACTTCCCAAAGCGCCAATGTAGGCTAGGCTTGTTCTGAGGAGATAATGCAGGGCAGGGTCATCTATTTTAGGGTCGTGGGAAAGGACGACGGCAAAGGAGGAAGCGTCGAAGGTGAACCCCGGTAGAACTTCCTCGGGCCAATTGACGAAGAGTTGGTCGGGAGGAACGGGGAATTGGGTTTTGTTGGCAAAGATGCCGCGTGGGTCAATGACGATGGTCTCGAAACCAAAGGGACGCGCCAAGGCAACCAAATCCACGGTGATATGCGCAGCCCCAACGATGAAAAGTTGGTTTTTGCGGGGGAAGACCTGCGCAAACCATTTGGTTCCTTCCTCCTCGATTAGTTGATTTTTGCGTTCTTTGAATGCCAGAAGGGTTTTCTCGAGGAGTGAAGGCGGCAGCGAATCGCCCACTACTTGACCACTCGCATGAACCAGGAAATGGCCACTTTGATTTTCGGCGAGTTTACTCAACAGTACGCAACCTGAATTATTTTGAATGGCCTTGCTAAGCCCCTCCCAAACCTCCTTTTCTTCAAAAGCCAAAAATTTTTCAACGAAGACGTCCAATTTTCCGCCGCAACTCAAGCCTACCGACCAGGCATCTTCGTTGGAAATGCCAAAATGCAAACGCCGTGGTTTGCCGGATTCCAAAACGGCTGCTGCCTCCAAAACCACCGCACCCTCTACGCAGCCCCCACTCACCGAACCAACCATTTCCATCTCCTCCGACACCGCCATCGCCGACCCGACGGGACGAGGAGAAGACCCCCAAGTTTGAATGACCGTCGCCAAGGCGAAAGGCTTCTTTTGGCGTATCCATTCCTTCACGCCGGGCAAGATGTCTATCATGATTTTCGCATTTTTAAAAGCTTTTCTATCTGTAATGCTTTAAAACGTCAAAATCGAAGTGACTTGATTCTTAAAATTTACAGAAAACTTGGAGGTAAAAACAACCAATCTACCTACATCTCTAAATTTCCTCTAAAAGTTCTGCAAACTGCAAATTGAAGACTGCCGACCGTCCTAATTTAGCCCCCGCCTTTCCATTTCCTTGAGAATCAGTTCCAATTCGCGACTCATGTCTCCCGTTATGGAAGCATTTTCTTCTGCCCGCCGGATGAGATAGGGAATCACTTCGGGTATTGGTCCGTAGGGAACGTATTTGGCAACATTGTAGCCCGCCTTGGCGAGGTTGAAAGTGAGGGTGTCACTCATTCCGAAGAGTTGACAAAAATTAAGATTCGGATGGTTTTTTTGGATGCCTTTTTGGGCGATCAACTCTGCTTGAAGCAGGCAACTTTCTGCATTGTGGGAAGCATTGCAGGAGGCGATTTTTTCATAATTATCCACGCAAAAACGGATAGCCGTGTCGTAGGCGTCGTCGGTGGCAGCTTTGGAAAGGTGAATCGGCGAGGGGTATCCCATTTTTTCAGCCCTTTCCCGCTCCCTATCCATGTAAGCACCCCGGACTAATTTAGCCCCCAAAAGATAGCCCTCTGCTTCGGCTTTGTAAAAAGAATCCATGAGGTATTGAAGGCGGTCGAGGCGGTACAATTGGAACGTATTGTAAACGACCACTTGTTTGGTGTTGTAGCGCGCCATCATCAGGTTTACCAAATGGTCAATCGCGTTTTGAATCCAGCTTTCTTCGGCATCGAAAAAAACCTGCACCTTGCGCCGGCACGCCAAATGGCAAATGGAATCTATCCGCTTCAAGACGCTTTTGTATTCCAATTGTTGTTCCCTGCTGAGCGATTTGGATTTTTGGACGCTTTCCAGCAAACCCATTCGGGCCAGCCCTGTAATTTTCGTGCTTACCACCGGCACGGCTTCGTTTCTCGAAGCGAACTCGATAGCCCTGAAAATCTCATTCATGGTGTTGTTGAAATCTTCTTCTTTTTCCTTCCGCTCAACACCGTAGTCGAGAATCGTCAATACTTTATGTTTAAACAGGTGGTTGATGGTTGCCTGCGATTCGAGTAACGTTCTGCCCCCGCAAAATTGGTGGAAAATGGTGGCTTTAATGACGCTTTCGATAAGGGGCAGGTGCATGCGAATAGCTGCCAGGCCCACCTTTGCACCGATATCAACCAACCATTGCTTGTTCATCATTTTGAACAACCAAGCCGTCTTTTTCAACTCCTCATCTGATTTGCCTTCAAAGGCGATTTCCGTGTTGGAAAAGTCAACTGCGGCCAATGGTTTCGGATGTATTAAGCCAAGGTTTTTCAAAAAATTTTCCAATTTTGTGAACGATTGAACGGGCTTTGCTTCTTTTTTCATAGTCTTTTGGTAAGGCGAGAAAAGAGAATTTTAATAAGGACAAAAGTAGTTTTTCAAATGGTATTTAATGAAAAAAAATATCCAAAACTTTCCTAAAATCAAACATTCCAAACAGACCAGGCCTTTTCCGCTTGGAGGTACAACATTTCCAAGCCATTGCGCGTTCGGCTGCCTCTCAGGGCGCCTTTTTTTAAAAACAGGGTTTTTTCGGGATTGTAAACCAGGTCGAAAAGAAAGTGGGAATTCGTTAGAAAGTCATAGGGAATGGCAGGGCATTTTTCCACAATCGGAGACATCCCCAAAGGGGTCGAGTTGACTATCAAGAGATGGTTTTTTATCAGACCCTCATCGAGGTCATCGTAGGTCAAATCGGCTTTGCCGGGATGCCTCGAAACCACTAGAAATTCAATGCCCAATTTCTTAAAAACATGAGCTACTGCTTTGGCTGCACCACCCGTTCCGAGAAGTAGTGCTTTGAGAAATGGCTTCTGATCTTCCGTCCCCGGCAATTTCAGAAAATTTCGCAGCGAATGTTCAAAACCGAAAACATCCGTGTTGTGGCCGCTCAGAACGCCCTTCTCGATTTTAATGGTGTTGACTGCGCCAATACGTTTCGCTTCTAGCCCGATGTCTTCGAGAAAATTTAAAACTGCTTCCTTGTAAGGAATCGTAACATTCAGCCCTTTTAAGTTGTGGTGTTTTTTTACCAGTTCCGGTAGTTCTTCTATATTTTTTAATGGAAATAAATCGTAGTGGCAATCGGTCATGCCTTCAATTTCAAACTTTTGATTGAAATATTTTTTCGAAAAAGAATGGGCAAGCGGATAGCCAATCAATCCAAAAAGATGTCTTGTTTTCATAAATAAATAATTTCATAACCACCTTTCCCCGTCTCTCAAGTCACCCCCCCCATCCCCGAATTACCCGGTCACTCTCCCCCTCTCCTTTCTCCCGAATTTCTCCAAAGCCAAGACGAGGATAAAACCCAAAATGATGCTAATTAGGACGCCTGCAAGCATTGCATCTCCTTCGTACTGTGCCGGCAGAACACTTTTTTCGAGGAAAGGAACCAACTCTCCTTTGCCATTCTCGCGAAAAGTCAAAACGTTACGCCATGGCCATAATTTATTTAGAGATCCAGCCATAAAACCCGTGAGTAAGGCCAAGGTGAAATCGCGATAGTTTTTGAATGTCCATGAAAGCACTCGCGAAAAGAAGGCCAATCCGATCAGGCAACCCATTGCAAAGACGGATAGAATGATGAGGCTTTGTGTATCAAATGTTTGCAAAGCATTTTTCACCGTCGGAATGATAAAAGTGTACATCCCCAAAAGGAGCAAAATGAAGCTGCCCGAAATGCCGGGAAGCATCAGGGCACAGATGGCAAGCAGGCCCGAAAAGAAGACAAACCACGGCGCTTCATTCCCCTGTGCGGGATTGGCAATGGTGATGTAAAAAGCAAAAGAAGTGCCTGCCACCAAGGCAATAATTTCTCCGAATCCCCATCTCTCAACCTGCCTGCCGACGTAAATAGCCGAGGCAATGATGAGCCCGAAAAAAAATGCCCACAATAATTGCGGATAGGTTTTTAGCAGATGGGTAATCCCAAAAACGCCTACGACAACCCCTGTTGCCATGCCAATCAATAAATTCAACAAAAAATTGCCGTTGACTGCTCGCCAAACGGCCGGGAAACCACCTTGGCGATAGGTTTTGAAAAGTGCCGGGTCAAAGGCTTTTATGGTGTTGATGAGTTTTTCGTAAATGCCGGTGATAAAGGCAATCGTCCCACCCGACACTCCGGGTATGACTTCCGCAATGCCCATTGCCATTCCTTTAAGCACAATATTGAAATGAGCCTTCCATTTTTTCATGGCGCTAATGTAAGGAATTAAACCAGCCGTTGGTCAATGGAAATAAGGGAATTCCCAAGTGAATAAATTTGGTCAACTTCTCTAATGAGGCACCGATATCCTTGAACGGCAACTATTCAACCCTCAACTAATAACTTTTATCTTCCTTATCCATGTCCTCCATCAGGCTATCAATTTTCTCCATCAACTTTTCCAGTTCCTTTTCGATTCTTCGGGCTTGTTGCTCTCCTTTGGGCGACATGTTGTCGTAAGCTTTAGGCTGTTGCCCCTCTTCGGATTTTAGGTCATCCAATCTCCTTTCCAATTCCTTTCTTTTCTCGTCGAGATTTGCGATTCTATCCTCATATTGGTCGCCAAAATCGGCTGCCTTTTCCTTGAGGTCTTTGAATAGATCTCCGATTTTCTCCAAAGCATTATCGTATTTCCCGGCATCGAATTTTTCTTTTTCGGTTTTGACTACATCGAAAACCGTTTTTGCCAATTCCTTCCCTTTATCGAATACTTGACGGGATTGCTCCTTTTCCGTATCCGTGCCGAGGAAGTAATTGTAAACGAGTATTCCAATTATTAAAACGAGGACTAACTTGATGAGACTTTTTATCATTTTGTGGTTGTTTGAAATGTTTATCAAAAATATAAAAAGAAGTGGGATTCCGGAAAGTTTTGTAAAGGTTCGGTTAGCTGGGTAAGGCTGAAAATAAAAAAGAAGGAAAGTTTGAGGGAATTTATGTATCAACCCTTGATTTAAATCCAAATGAAATTTGGCAGCTCTTTCAGCTGCATTAAAAATTTCTACAAAATTTTTCAGAATTCCAAATTAAAATAATTACATTTGGCACAAAGGCCATGTGTTCTAATTCTTTCCTTGGCAAGTTGTTTTTAATCAATATTTTACATAATAAATTATACATACTATGTTTCCACGATCAGCACTCCTTACCATCGGGCTATTTGCCGTATGGTGCGTTCTTTGTCAGCAATGGTATGTGTGCCATATCAAAGGGGTTTGTGGCGAGCCCGTCGTGCTGCCAGAACCCGCCCCGGCATCAGTACCCGATACCCGGCCGCTGGTTTTCAATTGGTCTGACCCGGCTGCTATTACCCGGGCAACTTTTCCCGCCTACCGGGACTCCATTGTCAGGTCATTGCCTAAAGACAACATCCTCGAAATCATCGGTCTGTATTTCAAGGAGGAAACGCCTCCGAAAGATTTTCCCAACATGGGAATGGCGAGGGCATCTAAAGTCAAAACGCTTTTTGGAAAAGAACTTCCTGCCGAAAAAATGTTGGTTTCTTCGAGATTAGTACACGACAAAGAAGGGGTTCAAGAAAAGCCTTTCGAAGCTGTTTTATTCCATTTTCTGGTGGAATCCAAAGAAGAAAAGGTCGAAATTGCAGAAGTGGAAAACCGAATCATCATTCACTTCCCCTTTAGAAAGGCAGTGAAAGAAGCCGACCCCAAGGTAGATCAATACCTCGACAAATTATCGCAGCGGCTCAAACAAACAGATGAGACGGTGACCATTACCGGGCACACCGATAATATTGGGGATGAGCAATCCAATATTGCGTTGGGACGTTCCCGGGCAGAGCACATTCGGGATATTTTAATCAAAAAGGGAATTAATAAAAACCGGATAACCATCTTTTCAAAGGGCGAAAGCCAGCCCCTGGCAGAGAACAATTCCGAAGCAGGACGACGCAGGAACCGGCGGGCGGTGCTTCAATTAAATAAAAAAGAGTAAGCTGCTGATTTCCATTGTTTTAGAATTTTTTTTGAGCAAACTTTTTTTACCAATTTTTCAAAACTAAAAATCCAACGATTATGTTCCAAAATATTTCCCAAGGTCCCGGTGCGGGCACTTATTCAGACTACACCATCGAGATTCTCATAATGCTTTTGGTCGCTTTTCTGTTCGGTTTGCTTTTCGGCTACCTCCTTTGGCATCGCTACAAAAGCATGAACGTCGAATTGGTGAAAGTGAATGAAAAAAAGAAATCGAAGCTTGCCGTGTTGGGGAAAGACCATGCCAGTCTGAAGTACCAGTTTAGCGAACTAGAAAAAGACAACAACGGGCATAAGGCGAGAATCCGAAGCCTCGAAGCTGACTATGCCATCCTGGAGGGGAAAATGCGAAAATTGGAAACCTCCTTAGCAGCCGCATCGCCAACGGTAGCTGCCGAGGTCGCTGACGACTTGAAAAAAGTGGAGGGAATTGGGCCTAAAATTGAAGGTCTGCTAAATGATGCAGGCATCCATACCTGGGCTCAGTTGGCAGATGCTCAGGTTGAGAAATTGCAAAAAGTGTTGGATGAGGCGGGCAAACGCTTCCAAATTCACGACCCCAGCACTTGGCCCGAACAAGCCCGCATGGCTGCTGAAGGTCAATGGGAGGAGTTAAAAAAATACCAGGATATTTTGATGGGGGGTAAAGGACCGGAGAAAAAAGTTTGATTCATTGGGTTAGGTGTCCATTTGACACTCCATTTCCATTTGTGCTCTTGCGAGGAATTTGTCCCTTCCCCGCAAGGGCTATTTTTTTTCCTTCCGGAAAATTTTTCGCAATTTGTTTTTTCCGTATTGCACAAATACTTACCTTGAAGCGATTTTATTTTTCCTACTCACCGACACCTGAAACACTAAGTTTTATTCACTTTAATGGTTTGAACTTTTTATTGCGTTGATGATTTTATTTCATCACTGCTATCTATCAATTTTTGCGAATTGACCCAGCTATGAGAATGGTGCAGACAAAGATAAAGTTGCTGACAATTATAGGTATGTTCATCCTACTTTCATTCCCTGGCATTGCTGTAGGATGGGCCTGTCAGATGAATGAATATTTAGTATTGGAGAATTATGTGGAAGTAAAGGTTGTTAGCCCCACCCAATGCAATTCCTTCCAATTAAAACTACTTGCTTTTCAAGCGACTTTGGTGGAAGGGGTGGTCGAATTGACTTGGGAGACTGCGGCCGAAACGACGCTTTCCGGATACGAGATTGAGCGATCAAAGGATGGGGAAAAATTCAAAAAAATTGCATGGGTAGAAGCTTTTGGGAAAGCCGAAGGAGCGGATTACCTCTATGTTGATGACCCGGGAGAATTCAAAAACCGATTTCGCTACCGTTTGAAATTTGTCTATAAAAACAAAAGCTTCGAATATTCCGAAATACGGGTAGCCCGCTTGCCCAAAATCCTGCCGCGATGGGATTGAGGAACAGTAATCACTGAAAAAGTTCCAACAAGCCTTCCGGCAATTCTACGATTAATTTTTTTTCCTTGGTTTTTATTTCAACTACCAATTGGTCGTTCAGCGGAACCAAAATTTTTTTTCCTTGGTATCTGACCACCGCCATTTCCTGCTGCGGATACTCCACCACTTTTTCGATAATGCCAATCGCCCCTTTTTTATCATCGACCAGTCTGAATCCCTCGTATTTCTCGTATTTCAGCCTGCCCAAATCCATTCGGCGGTCTGTTTCGGGAAGCAAGTCTTCGCTTCTAAGGAATATTTCTTTCGAGGTCAATTCCAGGGCTGCTTCCCTGGAATCGACGTCTTCCAACTTTACAAGGGGCGTATTCGCATACCTGATTCCTTCGATAAAGAAAGGAACTTCCTTGCCTTCTAATTTCAAAAACAGGAGGTCTGCGTTGCAAAAGTCTTCCATTTTTCTTTCTTCAATGGCGACTTTAAGCTCCCCTTTGGTGCCGTGGGTTTTCTTCGTAAATCCTACACTGACGTATTGCATCATGGGCGTGGGGGTCAATTAAAATCGAGTACTTTTTGTTTCAAAATAAAACCTTTCTCCGCTTTTTCAATCCAACTCTGTCCGGCGCATTGTTCGATACATTGGGTGTCCAATATCCAAAGCTCGCGATACACCAAGCCGATTCCTTTTGCGTATTTTTCGGTGGCGCGGCGCAATTCTATCAAATTTTCATTATCTGCCATCGAGACGGTGGTAACCTCACCAAAAGTCAAATTGCCAATCGCCTCTGAAAGGTCGATGCCATCGAAACGGTAGGACCAACCTTTGAACATTTCAATTGTTTCGCCGGCAATATTTACGATTAGGTTGGGGTCAAA
>CAZJYF010000059.1:0-12552 GCA_964549665.1 uncultured Saprospiraceae bacterium | reverse complement strand
AAATCAAATACCTCCAGCCGGTTCGTTTTCCCCAAGGTCAATTCGTCGCAGTGGAACGGATGCCCCCAGGGATAGGGGTTTGGGATGTCGCATTTAACCTGCCGGTCAACTTCGGACACCGCCACCAAGGTCAAAAGACGCCAGAAATGGTCGCACCTGAGCGCCTTGTGCCAAGCTTCCTCGACCCAGGTATAGTATTCGTTTTGGACGGGGTTTCCGTTTTCATCGAACTCGGTGCTACTCATGCCCACATTAATCCAGACGGAATCTGCCCAGTTCTGCTGCAAATTAGCCACATGCCTATCCATGTCATTAAAATCGTCGGTAATTTTATATTGATTTACCCAGCCCTGAGCCTCCGTATCCCAGATTTGTTTTATGAGTTCGATTTGATTTCCATTCGCATCGTAATCCATCAACATCCTCTTTTCCGGCATCCAAACGAGAGCGAGGCTGTCCCACACATTTGAAATTTCTTCTGTCAAAAGCTCCGAAACCGGGTCGTAGTTTTTAAAAATTTGCTGGGAATTGACCCAAGCCTGGGCGTTGTCATTCCATGATTGGATTAGGGCAAGGGTTACCTGATTGCCTGGGTTCAATTCGTTCAATGTTTGAGAATTATTCACCCATACCGAAGTGGATTGATCCCAGTCCTGCTCCAATTTTCTGATGAGTCCACCGTTGGAATCAAACTCGTTAGAAACTTTGAAACTATTGACCCAGTCGTTAATAGCCTTATCCCAAATTTGAATAAGGCTTTGCTCAAATAGGCCATTCCCTATCGGACTATCCAGGGTTCGGGCATAGTTTTCCCAAGCGTTAAAACTTTTGTTCCAATTCTCGTAAACAAGTTCCGTAATTTCTTCCTGCCCATTGTAGGTAAAGCTCAGACGCCTGGCATTCACCCAGATTTCCTGTGTGGCATCCCATTCTTGCGTAAAGTTTTTTAAGGTCCTGCCCGATTCGGTGAATTCGACGTTAAATTCTTTGAAATAAGGTATTTCGGTAGTGGTATCCGGTGGTTCATAGCGAAAGCAAACAGAGGAATCCTGTACATACACATCGCCCCCTCTACTAACGAGAGGTTCATTTTTAATTTCATCATCCAAAAAGAGGTCGGAAAAAGGTTGCTGTGCTACCAGGCAAAGGACGAGGCAGGTCAAGACCGCAGTAAAAATAATTTCTTTTTTCATAGCTGAAAATTTTTAAAAGGTCAAATAATTAATTTGAATCTACTTGATTATCAGCGGCTACTGCTTCCTCTGCCCATTTATCGCGGTCTTCTGCAATTGCCCAGGCGGAGCCGCTATTTTCGATGCTGTTGAACAAGGGCAGCCAATCCGCCGGCCCGGCGGACTCTGTCAGGATTTCATAGCGGCGCAATTTTAGGATGATTTCGAGCGGATTAATCAAAACCGGGCAAGCCTCTACGCAGGCGTTGCAGGTAGTGCAGGCGTGGAGTTCTTCACGCGAAATGAAATCGAAGAGCGATTTTCCGTCTCCGTAATTGGCTTTAGTCAATTTTTTTGCCTCTGCCCGAAGGTCTTCTCTTATGAATTTTAAATCGCCGGTATCAAGGTTCTTTCCAACCTCCTCCGTCCGGTCGCGCACGTCCATCATGATTTTCCTGGGGGATAATTTTTTGCCGGTTTGATTCGCCGGGCACTCGGAAGTGCAGCGTCCGCATTCGGTGCAGGTGTAGGCGTCGAGGAGGTTTTTCCAACTCAAGGTGAAGATGTCGTTGGCGCCGAATTCTGGCAACTCTTCTTCCATTGGGGCTTCTGCAAACGCCCCATCGGGATCCATCATGCTTTTCACTTCATTCATTATTGCGGGCATGTTTTCCATCTGCCCTTTGGGCGTCAATTTGGCAAAGTAGGTGTTTGGGAACGCGAACAAAATGTGGAGGTGCTTGGAAACCGGGAGGTAGTTCAAAAAGGCAAAGACCGTCAGAATGTGCAGCCACCAG
Organism: uncultured Saprospiraceae bacterium; assembly: GCA_964549665.1. Classification (GTDB taxonomy): domain Bacteria; phylum Bacteroidota; class Bacteroidia; order Chitinophagales; family Saprospiraceae; genus CAZJYF01. The sequence goes on along the minus strand of CAZJYF010000059.1, from coordinate 10,583 downwards.
CCGAAGCGTTCGATTATTTCCAACATCCCTTCGCTCAAGCCTCCGAAGAGGGCGGGTCCCAGCCAGCCACTGACGGCAAGCGTTCCCGTATCCGCGTAATGCTGCGGGTTGATTTGTTGCAAAACCGTGTCGGCGCCGTTCATGCTAAAAATGCCGCACAGCAGGAGGATTTCTCCAAACAATATCAAATTTGCATCGAGGAAGGGCCAACCCTTCATTTCTGGTTTGTGAAAGCGCGGCAGTTTTAGCAAATTCCGGCGCAGGAGGAAAATGATGGTCGCCACAAAAGCCCCCACCGAAAGAATTTCGATAAAACTGATGACGAAGGTGTAGAAACCGCCCAATTTGGTGGCAAAGAAACGGTGGACGCCAAAGAAGCCATCCACAAATATTTCAATCAATTCAATTTGGGTGAGCAGGAAAGCCGTGTAAATGAAGAGGTGAAAAAAAGCCGGAATCCAGCGCTTGAACATCTTTTTTTGCCCAAAGGCAATGAGTAGTACATTGCGCCAACGCTGGGCAGAATCTCCTTTTATTTCCTCGTCTTTCCCCAGCAAAATATTCCGCCGGATACGGGAATATTGCTTCCAGGCAAGTCCAAAAGCAAGAATGACAACGAGGGCAAAGATAATTGTTTGCAGCATGTGGGGGTTTTTGATTTTTCAAATAGCGTGAATGAGACCCAATTTACAATCTAATTGTTGGTTGTGAAAATTTGAGAAGCAAAAGATGGGAATTAATGCTGACATTATTGTTTGAAAAGGTTTTGAACGGTTGTTTTTACATCCAAATTTCCAAAAGTCCCCGAACTCATCAGCAGCAGGTTTTTGTTTTCCCATACTTCTTTTTTCAGCCAGTTTTCGAGGTCTTCCTTTTGGGTGAAAACCTTCAAATAGGGGTGAGTGAAAGCGGTTTGAATGTCGGTGTCCGAAATTGGCGGCAACTTTTTCATTTGCAAAGTATGCTCGCTAAAAAAGACGACAGCTTGGTCAGCGGGGTCCATTGTATGGGCATATTCGGAAAGAAAATGTTTGTTAAGGCTGCTGAAAGTGTGCAACTCCAGGCAAGCAATGAGTTGGCGTTCGGGGAATTGCGTTTTTACGGCACGAATCGTTGCCGCCACTTTTGAAGGGGCGTGCGCGAAATCCGTCCAAGCCGCCGAGGATTGGGTGGAAACCAATAATTGCAGCCGTTTCGAGGCGCCTTTAAACGATTGGATAGCTTCAAAGACGGTTTCCTCCGAAATGCCAATTTCGCGGCAAACCAGGTAAGCCGCTTTTAGGTTCGCCATGTTGTGTTCCCCAAAAATTTTTAACGGGACATCCGACCGCCCTTTTCGCTTCAAAAAAGTTACTCCTTTCGTTCTTGAAGTTGGGAAAGCTTCGTAAGGTTGTACAACGATATTTGCGCGTGATTTTTTTAAGATTTGACGGATATTATCATCCTTTTTGTAATAAATCAAGGTGCCTCCTTCTTCCATGTGGCGGAGTAATTGTTCAAACTGGGACAAGTAATTTTCAAAAGTTGGAAAGACGTTGATGTGGTCCCAGGCGATGCCGGTCAGGACGGCGATGTGGGGGCGGTAGTGCAAAAATTTGGGTCGCCTATCTAAAGAAGAAGAGAGGTATTCGTCCCCTTCGATAACTATCAGCGGTGCGTTGGACAATTTAACCATCGCATCAAAACCTTCCAGTTCTGCCCCGACCAAATAGTCGAAATCGAGCCCTGCGTAGTGCAGCACATGCATGATCATCGCGGTGGTGGTTGTTTTGCCGTGGCTGCCGGTCACCACCACGCGCCGTTTGTTTTTTGATTGCTCAAAGATGAATTCGGGAAAGGAGAATACGCGTATTCCCAACTCCAATGCCCTTTGCAGTTCGGGGTTGTCTTTCCGGGCGTGCATGCCGAGAATGACCGCATCGAGGTCGGAGGTTATGCGGTCGGCGTCCCATCCGGTTTTTTGAGGCAACAAGCCTTTTCGCGCTAATTTTTCCTTCGCCGGATTGTAAATTTCATCGTCCGAACCGGAAACGGTATAGTGATTGCAATACAAGGCCAAGGCCAAGTTGTGCATCACGCTTCCGCCAATAGCTATTAGGTGGATTCGCATCAATTACAGTTTTGAGCGGCAAAAATGTTGCAAATAAGACGTAAAAAACGTTCATTTTTGCATCATTGCCTGCAACTATTTCGTACTTCAATAGTTATGTGTAATTTTAGGCTCAAATTTAAGACAGTTTTGATTCAATTTGGAGGGAATTGTAATAAGTTACACCGTACCTGCGTTGGACAATTGCTTTGCGAATCTGTTATTATTCACCTATCTGAAAACTTAAATTCAAACCAACAATGAAAAGTAGATCACTCAAGCAAATTGTGAGCATCGTCGCTTTTTTAGCCATCTTTGCTTCCTTTACTTCTTGCCATAAAGGCTATGGTTGCCCAAACAATTTCTCCATGGGAGATAATGCCATTCAACTTGTAAAAACTATTGTCGACGTTGCCATTAACGAATAGCAAAGTTGTCATTGGTCAATGATAGTCATTAGTCATTTTCGTAATTAGCTAATAACTAGTTATTTATGAAAATTTAAAATGACGAATATTTAATATCTGGTACATATGAACTGGATCCCACTCACTTCAATTTCGCAAATTGACGAGATTGCCGAACGTTCAAAGGAAATTCCCTGCGTCATTTTCAAACACAGTTCCCGCTGCGGAATTAGCGCCATGGCGAAGTTTCGCCTGAAAGGCGATTGGGGATTTGCCGAAGGCGAACTGGAAGCCTTTTTCCTCGACCTCATTAGCTACCGGGATGTCTCCGACGCGGTAGAAGAAAAATTCTCCATCCGGCACGAATCTCCTCAACTCCTTGTAATCCAAGATGGAAATTGCACCTGCCATGCTTCTCATTTGGACATTTCCCTACGTGAATTGAAGTCGTGCCTAAAAGACAGGGTGAAGGAAGTAAGTTCCTGATGGCTTTTTTTCTCGGGTGCCTTGCTTTGTCCCCATCAACAAATAACGAGTCCCTGCAAAATTATGCTCCGCATCTTTGAAACCCAAGACGGTTCCCATTCTATTTTTTCTGAAAAATACAGCGTTGGTTATCATTCAAAATATGGAGCCATCCAGGAAAGCCGGCATGTGTTCATGGAAGCCGCTTTGCATTGTAAAGCACTCCTCAAAAAGGAATTGGCAATTTTAGAAATTGGCTTTGGCACCGGTCTGAACGCTTTTATGACTTACCTGGAAGCGAAAGACCTTCAATTGGTTATCCGCTATGTCACGGTGGAGGCTTTTCCCATCTCCCTAGAGCAGGCAGAACAATTGAACTACCCGGACCTGCTAGGTGCAGAATCGGAAACATCTGCTTTTTTAAAAATGCATCGCGTGGATTGGGAAAAACTTGTTCACTTAAGCAACTGTTTTACATTTGAAAAATTGAAGCGGCATTTTGAAAATATATGCTATCAAAATCAATTCGACATCATCTATTTCGATGCCTTTGACCCGGATGCGCAACCGGAGCTGTGGGAAACGAATCTGTTGCAAAAAATGTACGACGCTCTCCTTCCCGGTGGCATTTTAGTGACCTATTGTGCTAAGGGATCGGTCAAAAGAACCCTCAAAGCAGTTGGGTTTGAAATTGAATCTTTGAAAGGGCCGCCTGGAAAACGGGAAATGACTCGGGCCAGAAAAAGTTTGGCTGTATCCAAATCAACAAAACAATAAATTTCGATGCATCCTCCCTTTCAAAAAAAAATGAACAAACTCGATGCGGATTTGTCTGCATTGCTAAAAAAATTAGCCCCCTATTCAGACGAACAACTCAATGCCAAACCATCCAAAGATGTGTGGTCTGTTCTTCAGTGCTTGCAACATTTGATGTTGGCGGAAGAGCAAATTTTGAAATATATCAAGAAAAAATTGAGTTTTAATCCCATCTTAGAGGATACCAATTTTAATGTTAAATTGCGAAGGTTTTTGTTGGTATGTTTCCTTCGGATGCCCTTTAAATTCAAGGCGCCCAAAGGGGTAGGGGAAGAAAATTTCCCGGCAGTATCTTCTTTAAAAGAAGTTGCCGAAAAATGGGGGAAGCTAAGGAAAGAGTTAGCGTCTTTTTTAGAAGCCCATTCGGAAAATCTTCGAGGAAAAATAGTTTACAAGCATCCCCTGTCCGGTCCTATGACCCTAAAAGATTTGCTGGATTTTTACGACGTGCATTTCGTTCGGCACCGCAAGCAATTGGAGAATGTATTGAAAAACTTTGCTGTCTGATTTTGCCATACCGTCACACCACCACACCGTCATACCCTCATACCGTCCGTCACACCACCAATTCACCATCCCTCTCTCTCACCCAATCAAAACCCCTGCGATTGCCGCAGTGAGGAAACTCGCCACTGTTCCACCGATTAGGGCTTTTACACCTAACACGGTCAAATTCCGGCGCTGTCCCGGAGCGATGGCACTTATGCCTCCGATTTGGATGCCGATGGAGGCAAAGTTGGCAAACCCACAAAGGGCGTAGGTAGAAATTAAAAGGGACTTGGGGCTCATGCTTTCTTTCAATCCTTCCAACGTGGCGTAGGCATAAAACTCATTGAGGGTCGTTTTTAATCCCAACAATTGTCCAACTAACATCGTATCTTTTGAGGAAACGCCCAAAATCCAGGCGATGGGCGAAAAAAGCAAACCCAAAATAAATTCGAGGTTGAAACCTTTGAACTGCCCATTTGAGAGTTGAACGGCGTAGTCATTCAAGCCCGTCCAACTTCCGACAAAGTGAATGAGAATGTAATTTATCATTGCCACGAAAGCAGTAAAAACCAACAACATCGCCCCCACATTGACGGCGAGTTTTAATCCATCGGTGGTGCCGGTAGAAATCGCATCCAGGAAGTTGGTGCCCGCTGTTTTTCTGGGGACATCTATCTTTGGAGGCTGGGAACTTATGTCCCGGGTTTCAGGAAAGAGCATTTTGGCAGCTACAATGGCTGCCGGTGCCGACATGATAGAGGCGGTGAGCAGGTGGGTGGCAAAAAGCTGTCGGGTGGCTTCATCCGAACCGCCTAAAAAACCGACGTAGGCAGCAAAAACACTCCCCGCAATCGTAGCCATACCCCCGGTCATCAGGCAAAGGATTTCGGATTTTGACATGCCTTCCAGGTAGGGCTTGATCACCAAGGGGGCCTCTGTTTGTCCGATGAATACGTTGGCGGCGGCAGCGAGGCTTTCCGCCCCGGTCAACTTCATGGTCTTGTTCATCAGCCAGGCAAATCCTTTGATTATCAATTGAAGAATGCCAAAGTAGTACAGCACAGAAGATAAAGCAGCGAAGAAAATAATCGTAGGCAACACCTGAAATACAAAATTGACCACACCCGGCTCTACTTTACCAGTAACCATCGAGGAGAAAAGAAATTTAATCCCCTCGTCGGTGAAGTCCAGGACAACGACAAAAAAGCTGGAAATAAAATCGAAAATCTTTCGAATGAAGGGAACTTTCAGGATTAAAATGGCTAGGACCAACTGCAGCAAAATCCCCGACACCACCAATTTCCAATTGATGGATTTCCGGTTGTTGCTCAGTAAATAACAGATGCCCAGCAGCACCACAACGCCCAAGGCACCTCGAAGAATGCTTGTCAATATTTCCATGCCGTTTAAAGTTGATTTTTAAAAATTAAGAGCTTGATGGGAGATTGGGATTCGAGGGATAAAGTGTCTATTTTTTGATGAGACTAGACGGAAAATCAGGAACATCCGTCCGGACGCGACTAATTTTTCAACAGCTTGTCCCGACATCACATCGGGACAGTATCATCAAAAAAGAGGCATTTTTTCACCGGAAGCCAATTTCCCATCAAGCTCTAAACCCGCCAAATGTAAGGAAAAATGTTTGAATGTTGTTTTGCGGTTTTACCAATTCGTAAAAGCTTTATTAAAAATGTCTTCCACAATTTGTTCGTCGATGTTTTCAATTAATCCTTCCTGAATATCGATGAGGTTTTCGTCGGTGCCAAAGTCGTTGAAGAAGGAGAAGCGGGTTTTCCAGGTATTGTCTTCTTCTTTGTTGTTTGTAAATTCCACCTGCACGGCGATGGTCAAACGATTGATGGCGGTTAATTCGCCGGGTTTTGGGGCTTCGGAAGTGACGCGGTATTCGGTCACGCTTCCCGTGAATTCTATGTCTGGATTGGTTTCGGAATAGGCCAGGCGGGTTTCTCTCCTGATTTTATCTTTTAATTTTTCGGTGATGGATATGGCGATAGTCGGGAGGGCATTGAGTGTTTTGTTGTCAAAATTGGCGACGTAATAGGTGTTCACCTCTGGCGGTATGCTGATACCTCTGAAGGAATAGCAGGAGCTATTGAGAAGAAAGAAAACCACTGGCAACAGAAAGCCAAGGGTGGAAATGGATTTGCGAAAGAAAGGAAATTTTGTTTTCATGCGTTCGCGTTTTCAAGTATTCTACTGTAGCTATCAAACATTATTCTGAAAGATAGAAGGCATTTTCAAAATGCCTTCCATCTGGTACTTCCACGCGTTTTCAAGTATTCAAGTTCGAGACTTTTCAATAAACTGTGTCAGTACGTCCGTATCGATTATCGTGGCAAGCCCTGAACACCAAACCCGGAACTTTGAAAACTTACTAAAGTTCATATTGCTTTATCTTTCGGTAAAGCGTTCGTTCGGAAATACCCAAGTCGCGGGCGGCATCTTTGCGGCGACCTTTGTGCTTTTTTAGGGCTTTTTGAATGAGTTCTTTTTCCATCTCCTCCAGAGAAAGATTTTCTTCGACGACTTCTACGGCATTATATTTTTGGTTCGGATTTTCAATGATAACCGGTCGAACGCTTTCCCCTTGTTCGATACCGGAAACAGGTGCCTGTTGGTCAAATAATTCAGTTGTGTTTTTATCGAGGCTGCTCGAAGGATAGGTAGGTCCCTGGAGCAGATTAAGCCGACTGCTGTCCGGCACGGACAAGTCGTTGTTTCGGATGAGTTCAAAAACGAGGGTTTTTAAATCGTTGACATCATTTTTCATTTCAAACAACAGCTTGTAGAGAATCTCCCTTTCCTGAAAAGATTCCGTTCCGTGACCGTTCTTTTCGGGAATCATCGGGAGGTTGCGCTTCTTGATATTTGGGATGAATTCAATCAAATCTTCGGGGGTGAGCGTCCGGTTTTCGGAAAGAACGGACATTTGCTCGGTGCTGTTCTTCAGTTCCCGGATGTTGCCCGGCCAGCGGTAGCTTTCGAAGAGCAATCTTGCCTGCTCATCCAATTGAACGGGTTCGGTTCGATATTTTTCCGCAAAATCGAGTGCAAATTTCCGAAACAGCAAGCAAATATCTTCGCGCCGATCTTTCAGGGCCGGCACTTTTATCGGTACGGTGTTTAGCCGATAATAGAGGTCTTCTCTGAACTTTCCTTTGTGGACCCGCTCTTCCAAATCGACATTGGTAGCGACGATGACGCGAACATCGGTTTTCAAAACCTTTGAAGAACCGACCCGGATGAATTCGCCGGATTCCAAAATGCGCAACAAAAATGTCTGCGTATCGAGCGGCAATTCCGTAATCTCGTCCAGGAAAATAGTGCCGCCATCTACGGTTTCAAAATAGCCCTTCCGTTCATGAGTAGCCCCCGTGAACGCGCCCTTCTCGTGTCCGAACAATTCCGAATTAATGGTGCCCGAAGGAATAGCCCCACAATTTAAGGCAATAAATTGATTGTGTTTTCGATGGCTGAGCGAATGAATAATTTTTGAAAAAACTTCCTTTCCAACGCCACTCTCTCCATGAATCAAAACCGTCAAATCAGTATTCGCCACGCGAATGGCTTTGCTGAGCGCTCTGTTGAGTAATTCCGAGCGTCCGATGATGCCATATCGCAGTTTTATGGATTGTAACTTGGCCATTTTTCTGACAAAATTTTCTCCTGTTTTGAAATAAATAATTGCTATTCCTTTCACCGTAGCTCCGAGCTTCCGCTCGGAGCAGTAAACTGCGGGCATTCTCCGAGCGGAAGCTCAGAGCTACGGTCAATCAATGACCCTTAATGACCAATGACCCTTTCAAAGTCGCGCTCGTCGCTTCTTTAATCTTTACCCAGACGTAATCTCCTGGTTTATAACCATTTACTTTTGGAAAAACAACCATTTTATTCTGAGAGTTGCGCCCTTTAAATTCCATGCTAGATTTTTTCGAATCGCCTTCAATCAAGACTTTAAAAGTCTTTCCAATATCAGCCTTATTGTGCCGCAAAGACACCTGATTTTGCAACCGGATGATTTCCTGCAAGCGGCGCTTTTTGGTTTCGAGGGGGACGTCATCCTTCAGTTTCCGGGCAGCCGGTGTGCCGGGGCGTTCTGAATAAAAAAACATATAGGCCATGCTGTAATTTGCCCATTCAATCATGCTAAGTGTATCCCTGTGCTCTGCTTCGGTCTCACTGCAAAAACCTGCAATAATGTCAGAGGAAATCGCACATTCGGGTAGAATGCGTCGAATGGCTTCCACCCGTTCCATATACCACTCCCGTCCGTAGGTCCGGTTCATCAATTCCAATATTCGGTTGTTGCCGGATTGCACGGGAAGGTGTATGTAGTTGCAGATGTTTTCGTGTTTTGCGATGGTGAAGAGTACCTCATCGGTAATGTCTTTTGGGTGGGAGGTGGAAAAGCGAACCCGTAAATTTGGATGTGCCGAAGCCGTCATTTCCAGCAGCTTGGCAAAGTTGATTACCTCATGGGTTTCGGGATTTTCCCATTTGTAGGAATCTACATTTTGCCCGAGTAAAGTCACTTCGCGGAAACCTTTTTCAAACAATTCCGAGGCCTCGGAAAGAATGCTGAAAGCATTCCGGCTGCGTTCCCGCCCCCTCGTATAGGGCACGACGCAAAAGGAACACATATTGTCGCAGCCACGCATGATGGAGATGAAAGCCGTCACCCCGTTCGAACCCAAACGCAAGGGGCTGATGTCTGCATAAGTTTCTTCCCTCGATAGGAATACATTGATGCCCTTATCTCCTTCCTCGGCGGTGGCCACCAAGCTTGGCAAGTCTCTGTATGCATCCGGACCTATTACTAAATCTACCAACTTTTCCTCCTCCAAAAGGCTCTCTTTCAACCGTTCGGCCATGCAACCCAGCACACCCACCAAGGTGCCGGGGCGATCTTGTTTTATTTTGTCAAAAATCCGCAACCGACGGCGGACGGTCTCTTCGGCTTTTTCCCGAATAGAGCAGGTATTTATTAAAATCAAATCGGATTCTGTCATATTTCTGGTCGGTTCGAATCCAATCTCATTTAAGATAGAAGCCACAATTTCGCTGTCGCTAAAATTCATTTGACACCCATAACTCTCGATGTAAAACTTCTTCCCTTCCAACCTCTTATTATTAGGGGCCTTTTTAACGAAAACTTCTCCCTGCCTGTTTTCATCCATTTCCTTCTGAATTCCTGCCAATGTGGGATTGTTGTTGTACATGAATTTTTTTAACTAGGTTGAAAAAGTTGTTCGAAACTTCGATTTTGAAAGCCAACCAGAGGCTTGTTCCTGCGAAGCAGCAATTTGCAACTCCTTGTAAGAGGTATTGCGCGCAAAGATAATAAATTTTTAAGGGAAATGGTGACAGATTGGCAGGAAGGATGCAGTTTGAATTTGGATACTTCTCTAACTTCCCTGTTCGAATTAAACCAGGCAGCTAATCATTTCTTTTCGTTCTGCAAAGATGTCAATTACTTCACTCCGTGAGAGTAAAAAGTAATTTTTAAAACGCGTAATCTACGCGAAAAGTAAATTGGCGGGGCGATTCCAACCTCGCCGGCCGAACCATATATTCCTCGTTGAGGATATTGTCGACGATAAATGAAAATTTGCCGGTTTTGGTGAAATCGAACCCAACCCGTAGTCCGAGGGTTTTGTAGCCGTTCGTATCACGTTGTCGGTAGTCGCGCAAGCCATCCACAACAAAAGGCGCCTCAAATAAAGCGTCAATGGCGACGGTCTGACTGGCATAAAAACCGGCAAACGCAAGCGAGACACGCTTGTATTTCATTTCCAAATCGAACTTTGCGGAGTGCTTGTTTCGATATTTCAAAATGTTGTGGTCGGCACTAGAATCGATGCTGTCCCTTTCGGTAAAATCTTTGAATCTCGGGTCAATGTAGGTATAACCTGCCAGGAGGGTCATTTGAATGCCAAAAATTTGACCGGCACCCTGGATGCTGAAATCAATTCCCTGAATGATGGTGTTGCCCACATTTTGAGCCTGAAATTTTGCCTCGGGACGGGCCAGTCCAAATTCTATCATGTCCTGGTATTCCATCCAAAAACCCGCGATATCCATAAACCCATTCCAACGGTCCCCGATATTAAAAGACTGCTTCAGTCCAATTTCTGCACTCCACCCAGTCTCTGATTTCAAATCCGGGTTTGGCACAATCGGAATGCCGCCAAAGGTGGTGGTGATGTATTTTTCGGCCAGCACAGGGAAACGATACCCCTGTCCCCACGACGCGCGGAGGAAGGAACCGGCATCTAACCGATAGTTCAGCCCAAAGC